>JAZNWH010000105.1:0-87553 GCA_045593265.1 Clostridia bacterium
ATTAATTAAGCGAATTTTGGCAGACTTTTCAGCCTGCCTTTTTTGCATGCACTTTTTTAGAAAAACACACCTAACTTAAAATTTTTATCTTCGTTAGGTGTGTTTTGATTTTTTATATTATTCTTAACTTAATGATATTGGAATTTTTACATTCCTTTTTTAATTGATTTTTTATTTGGATTGTGATATTATTAAGTTACAATTTAAAGTTGGAGAATTTTATGATAGAAATTACAGTTAACAAAAACGATGCAGGTCAAAGAGCAGATAAATTTATCCTCAAAACCTTCAAAAATATGCCCAAAAGTTATCTTTATAAATGCCTGAGAAAAAAAGATATCAAGCTTAATAAAAAAAGACTTGACGGTGATACGTTTTTGCAGGAAGGCGATGTTATATCCCTTTACATAAAAGACGAATTTACTTTAGAAGTCCCACAAAAAGAAATTGATACATGTATAAATCTTTCAACTTATATAATCTATGAAGATGAAAACATAATACTTGCCGACAAGCCTCAGGGAATCAGTATGCACGGAGATGAGACTGACAAGGGTGGATTTGTTACTGCACTTATTAAATATCTTATAGAAAAGAAAGAATATTTCCCTGAAAATGAAAATTCATTTTCACCTGCTTTTTGCAACAGAATAGATAAAAACACAGGTGGTATAGTAATTGCTGCTAAAAATGCAAACGCACTGCGTGAAATGAACGAAATTATACGTCAGCGTGAAATAAACAAAAAATATCTGCTTGCTGTTGATGGCATCCCTTCATTTAATGGTGAAAAAACATTTACTGCATTTACAAAAAAGGATGAAAAAAACAAAAAAGCACTTGTTTTAGATATCTACAAAGACGGATATAAAGAAATGAAAACAAAATTCACTGTAATAAGAATTTACGAAAACAAAGCCTTAATCGAAGCGTCTTTATTAACAGGAAGATTTCATCAGATACGAGCTCATATGGCATTTCTTGGATTTCCTTTATGCGGAGACACAAAATATGGTGGCAAGAAAAACTCTTCATTTAAATATCAGGCTTTATATTCCTATAAACTAACTTTTAACATTAACGAAAAGAGTTTCCTTTCTTATCTCAACGGAAAAGAATTTAAAGTAAAAAATGTTTGGTTCGAAAAATATTTTAATTAAAAAACCATATCGACAAATAAAAACCTTTCAAAAAAGCTTAATTACGCTACTTTGAAAGGTTTTGTTTTTTGTGTTATATCCTTAGGAACACTCCGCGAAAGTGTAGTTTTTTAAAGTTCTTTGTAAATTTTTTCAACATCTTCTCGCTTTGCAAGTGTCAATGCTGTAAAATTACAGTTTAAACATTTTTGAAGAATTTGTTTTGCTTCCTGTTTCTTGCCAAGGGCAATTAAAACTGTGGCATAATTATTATATGCATCAGGGAAAGTAGGATTCTTTTCCATAAGCTTCTGATAAATTTTCTCACTTTCCTCAAGCTGTCCGTTCTCAAACAAAGAATATCCCAAATTATCAAGTATACTTGCATCATCAGGTGCAAAATCATAGGCTTCTTTTGCAAGACTTAATGCTTTTTCTTTATCATCTGAAAGTATGTAATAAAAAGTAAGATTACCATAGAGAACTGTATTTTTGTATTTTTCAAATAATCTTTCTGTAACTTCAATTGCTTTTTGAAGATTGCCACACTGCCACAAGGCTATGGCATAATTTGAATAAACCTTTATTTCCTGAGCATTTATTTTTTGTGTGATACTTCCTTTATTTTTAGGTGTAATTTTCTCTTCAAGTTCTTTTCTTTTCTTTTCGTAAAGAGGTAACAAGGTAACATCAAACAAAGAAAGTGCTTCCTGTGCCCTGCCCTCACGAATCATCTCATATCCATAATAAATGAGTGCATCAACGTTAGGTTTGTTAAGTATTTTTTTAAAATAACTTTCAGCCTTTTCTCTGTCCCCGTTTTTTAAGGCTTTCTGTGCCTTTAACAATTCAAACATTTGTTTTTTCTCCTATTATAAAATCACATAAATCCTTTGTTGCATTTGGTTTGCTGAAACACTTTACAGTATTTACTGCATTTTCCAGTCTCCATTCATTACTGAATAGCTCAAAAACAGCTTCATCAAGACCGTAACTTGGACTTATAGCCTGAGCAACACCATTATTGAGCAGAAATTCCATATTTCTGTCTTCCTGTCCCGGTATAGGATTCATAAGAATTATGGGAAGCTCCTTGGCAAGTGCTTCAGAAACTGTAAGACCTCCAGGTTTGGTAACTATACAATCAGATGCCGACATCATTATATCAATTTTATCAGTAAAACCATAAACGTATTTATTTTTTAATGTATGCATATTTTCAACACGTTTTTTGAGAGTTTTATTATTTCCACATACCACAATAATCTGAAAATCAGAGTCTAAGGAATCAAGCTGTCGTATGTTTTTTACAACGTTTCCATAACCCATAGAACCACTCATAACAAGAAGAGTTCTTTTGTTTTCTATCTTTAGAATCTTTCGGGCATCTTCTTTGGCAAGCTTCTTTGAAAACTTAAAATCAACAGGTATACCGAAAGGCTTTATCTGCTCATTGAAAATACCTTTTTTCTCCATTCGCAGATTAAGTAACTCCGAAGCTGTTATATAATAATCAAAGCTTGTGTCTTCCCAATACGGATGAATAGTAAAATCCGTAACAATTGCAACTGTCATAACATCTTCTGATACACATCTTGAACGCACAGAATCCACAAGCTGTGCAGCCATTACATGAGAGCATATTATAACATCAGGCTTATAATCTATAATAAGCTTTGAAAATTTACGTTTTAATATGGTATTCATCGTTTTTATGGCGTAAAGTTTTTTACTCTGAGGATTTCTTTTTTCACAGCGTGTATAAACTTTGCCATACATAGTGGGTGCATATTTTGTAGACATAAGATAGCCTTTTGAAAGGCTTGTATTTATAATAGGTGCTATATATTCATATGTATCTACAACCATTGCCTCATGACCACAAGTATTCATATAACCTGCAATTGCTTTACTGGTTGTAAGATGTCCTCCTCCGGTAGAAACCGACAAAACAAGTACCTTCATATTATCTGTTCCTTTCTTTTTTGTCTGACATTCACAGATACTGTTATCATACATCTATTTTCCCAAAATGTCAATCAAATTTATTGTAACATATTTCTTTGTTATACATATTATGAAATTGAGATAGGGTTTATTTATAACCTTAGTTCTGCGCCTATCTGCCCACGGTATGCGTAAAATACAAAAGTGGGCAGAAAGGTTTTATTATGAGCTTTTTTGATTGTTTTGACCAGGACACTATTTTATGGTTTATTATTCTTTTCCTTCTTTTATTCTGGTGCAATAATGACCACAAAAATGAATGTTGCTAAAAAGGAGATTAGATATGGCAAGTAATATTTCTTACTGTGGTAACAACTGTTCAAACGAATGTGATAATAACTACTGGATTTGGATTATTGTTATTATTGTTGTTGTTCTTCTCTTAACCAATAACAATTCAAATTCAATATTCGGAAACAACGGTTGCTGCTGATTTTATGGGGGGTGTAAATTTATTGTCATAAATTTACACCCCGTTTTCAGGGGATAGGAAAAAAAGAGTTAGAACGGACGACGGTAGAATGCATCCAATCAAACTTCGTTTAAAACTTGTTTTCTTGGGCATTCCTCGCATCCATAGCATTAACGAAAAGCAAACTACGCTTTTCGATGCCATAGGAAACTGAGCTGACAATGCCTGTATATAGGCATTGTCAGAGTACCCGAAGGCGTACAAAGGTACATCGAGAGGCGAAGTTCGTTCGAGCAGAAAGGCGAATTTAATAAAGAAAATATCGTTCGCAAAAACGATATTAAGTCTTATATATTTTATAAGTTTTAGCAAGTTTATTTTTTTAAGTTATCCTTTATTTTAGCCTTTTTGCGTTTATAAACTTTTTTTACATCCCCTCCTTTTTAGTAGCAGGAAATATTTGTACCATGGACAAGTCCTTCATTGCTCTTGACAAGAATTATGATTTTTTGGTATAATACATTGATTAGGTTGTGATAATTTTGAAATTCAGTTCAGTCAGATGGCAGGAAGAAACTGTTGAAAATTTAAAACAAAATATTATAAATTCCACTTTTTCACATGCAGTTTTGTTCTGTGGCGAGCAGGACAGCTGTGTAAAGCTTGCTCACGCTTGTGCTGACGGACTTTTATGTGAAGCAAAAAACGGTGAAGCTTGTGAAGCATGCCCTGCTTGTGCAAAAACAAAAATCGGAAGTCATCCCGATAAAATTGTTATAAGTACAGAAAAAGCCTCTTTAGGTATTGATGCTGTACGAGAATGTATAAACGAAATGTATGTACGTCCTTACAGCGGCACGAGAAAAATTTTTATTTTTGAAAATGGCTCTAAACTTACTAAGGCTGCCCAGAATGCTTTGCTGAAAATTCTTGAAAATCCACCATCATACGGGGTTATTATAATTATTTCTCAAAAAGAAGAAGACTTGCTCCCTACTGTCATTTCAAGACTCAAAAGATACATGCTCAGAATACCAAATATTGAGGAAGTAAGTAAATATCTCGCAGAAAAATATCCCGAAAAGAGAGAGAACGCAAAATTCTGTGCTAAATTCTGCGAGGGTAACCCAAATGAAGCCGAAGAGCTATTAAACCGTGATGGTGATTTTGATTTCAGAAAAAGACTTGTTATTTTTTTCAACAAGCTTGCAGGAAATGAAAAATCTGCTGTTTTTGACTTTGCAAATTATATAGTTGAACATAAAGATGAGTTTAATATGTTTGTTATGTATATGCAAACAATACTTCACGACCTTATTCTTTTGAAAAAAGGAGTATCGCAAAATTCTATTATTAACAGCGATATGATACCCGCTTTGACAAAGCTTTCAAATTCACTTACCGAGGACAAACTTATAAAGACTGTAAAAAATTTACTTGATGCTAAAAAACGCATTGAACAAAATGCTTCTTTTATGCTTACAGTAAATAATTTTCTTTTAAATACACGGGAGGTTCTACATGACAGAAATAGTAGGAGTACGTTTTAAAAAATCCGGCAAGGTTTATTATTTCGGACCTGCAGGATTAAAATTCAATAAAGGTGATTATGTAATTGTTGAAACTGCAAGAGGTGTGGAAATCGGTGAAGTTTCCATCGCAAATAAAATGCTTGATGACGCAAATGTCGTATCACCCTTAAAACCTGTAATAAGAAAAGCAACTGATAAGGATATAAAACAATCTGAAGAAAATAAAATCAAAGAACAGGAAGCCTTAGAACTTTGTAATGAAAAAATTTCAAAACACAATCTTGATATGAAGCTTGTGGATGTTGAATATACTTTTGACAGAAATAAGATTTTATTTTATTTCACATCGGAAGGCAGAGTTGATTTCCGTGATCTTGTTAAAGATTTAGCAGCAGTTTTCAAAACAAGAATAGAGCTTCGCCAAATCGGTGTACGTGATGAAGCTAAAATGGTTGGCGGTCTGGGAATATGTGGCAGAAAGCTTTGCTGCACATCACATTTAGGCGGATTTGAACCTGTGTCTATTAAAATGGCAAAAGAACAAAATCTTTCACTTAACCCCACTAAAATATCAGGCACTTGTTCAAGACTTATGTGCTGCTTAAAATACGAACAGGATGCCTACGAAGATCTACACAAAACAACACCTAATGTGGGTTCTATAGTTAAGACCCCTGCAGGAGAAGGTATTGTAAAAGATGTCAACCTTCTTAAAGGTATGCTTAAAATTCAATTAAAAGGCGACAGTGAAACTAATTTAAATATTTTCCATGTAAATGATATTTCAGTTATAAAATCAGCTCATGTTAAATATAATTCTGATGAAATGAAAGAACTTAAAGAACTGAAAAACCTTGAAGAATGAAAAAATTTCGCAAAAACTATTGTAAAATTGCGATTTTTGTTATACAATGTATGTAATTGATTAAGGAGGTGTATAGTAATGGCATATATTATCAGTGATGATTGCATCGGTTGCGGTGCTTGCGAAGGCGAATGTCCTGTAAGCGCTATCAGCGAAGGAGACGGCAAGTACGTTATTAACGCCGACGAATGCCTCGATTGTGGTGCATGTGCAGGTGTTTGCCCTGTAGGAGCTCCACAGGCTGAATAATTTATATTCAAAACGAGCAATAAGGGCGTGTCATTATTTTGACACGCCCTTAAAACTTTTATTATTTAAAAGGGGTTTGTTATGTCAGATTATCGCATTGATGATTTACAGATTAATAATCTTCACTTAAAGCAGGACAAAGAATTGTTCTGCTTCGGAACTGATGCAGTTCTTCTTGCCAATTTTGCTGCACCTAAGAAAAATGCAGATATTCTTGATATTGGTACCGGAAACGGTATTATTCCTGTCTTACTTTCTGCAAAATGCCATGCAAGAAAAATTACTGCTGTAGAAATTCAGGAGAAATGTGCCTCTCTTGCCAGAGAGAATGTTGAAATGAACTCTCTTAGCAGTCTTATAGAAATTGTTACAGGTGATATAAATGACAAAACAATTCTTTCCGCTGAATTTGATTATATAACCTGTAATCCTCCATATAAGAAAAATGGAAGTGGTATCAAAAATCCTTCATCGGCAGTTGCTATAGCTCGTCATGAGATAACCTGCACTCTTGAAGGTATTATCGCTCGCGCCTCATGTTTACTGAAAGATAAGGGCAAGCTTGCTATGGTTCATAAACCTGAAAGATTAAGCGAAATTATATATCTTATGAAAACAAACAGAATTGAACCTAAAAGGCTTCAGCTTGTTTATCCTAAGGAAAATGATGCCCCTTGTCTCATATTAATTGAAGGTGCAAAAAATGGTGGCGAGGAATTAAAAATACTCCCTCCCCTTTACATTTATGATAAAAACGGAAATTATACGGCAAACATTGCCGATTTATATAAAAAAGGAAAAGAAAATGAATAAACTTACACTTTATCTGGTAGCAACACCTATAGGAAATTTAAATGATATTACGCCACGTGCTCTGGAAATTCTGCGTGATGCAGATTTTATTGCTGCAGAGGACACAAGACATACTCTTAAGCTTCTTAATCACTTTGATATAAAAAAGCCTATGGTCAGCTATTTTGAGCATAATAAACGCGAAAAAGGTGAATACATTGTAAACCGTATTGAAAACGGTGAAACCTGTGCTTTAGTTACTGACGCAGGCACTCCTGCAATATCTGACCCGGGTGAAGATATTGTTAAACTTTGTGCAGAAAAAAACATTGATGTTGTTCCCATTCCCGGGGCTTGTGCTTTTGTGCAGGCATTAATTGTGTCAGGACTTCCTACAGGAAGATTTTCCTTTGAGGGATTTCTTTCTGTTAATAAACCCGCAAGACGCGCACATCTTGATGAAATTAAAGAGGACAAGCGTACTTTGATATTTTACGAAGCGCCGCACAAACTAAAAGCAACACTTAAGGATTTACTTAGTTATATGGGCAACAGAAAAATTGCTATAGTAAAAGAACTGACAAAAATTCACGAAAGTGTATTTCGCACTGATTTGGAAACAGCCAACAAATATTTTGAAGAAAATCAGCCTAAGGGGGAATATGTTCTCGTTCTTGAGGGTTATACTCCCATTAAAGAAGAAAAACACTTTACTGATGAAGATATAATAGAGAAAGTAAATTTACTTATCGATTCAGGTATAGATAAAAAAAGTGCCATCAAAGAAGTTTCAGCAGAATTAAAATTACCCAAAAGACATGTTTATGACCTTATGATAAGTAACAAAGAAGATTAATTCTTAATATCATATTACTGAGGTGGTAATATGATTAAAGAGCTTATTTTGTACTTTCTAATGATTTTTGGCTTTTTTAGTCTTATTGAAGATATATTCAAAGCTTTTGCCGAGAAAAAATATATTAGAAAGACTTATATTATAACAAGCTACAATTCTCATGAGGACAGAGAAAAAGTTATCTATCTTGCCAAAACTGTCCCTGTTAAAATTTATGTTTTGTCTCCTTTGTTCACAGACACAGCAGATGAAGAATATATAACTGACAGGTATTTTAATGTAGAATTTATAAAAAACACAAGTGAAATTATTACGGAGGACTAATGGAAGAACAATTAATTTCAATTACGGGAACTGTGGAAAATATTGTTTTTTACAATGAAGAAAACGGTTACTGTGTTTGCGATATTGACCATAGCGGAGAAATGCTTACAGCTGTCGGCTGTATGCCTTGTCTGTCGCCCGGAGAAACTATAACTGTTGACGGAACTTTTTCCATGCACCCTACATACGGAAAACAGTTTTCCGTAAGCTCCTTTCAAAAAGCACCACCTGACTCAATTGACAGTATTTATAAATATCTTGCATCAGGTTTTATTAAAGGTGTGCGTTCGGGAACAGCTAAAAAAATTGTTGATGCCTTCGGAGAAAATTCTCTTGATATTATAGAAAACAATCCCGAAAAACTTGCTGAAATAAAAGGAATCAGTGTAACAAAGGCTTTTGAAATTAATGAAGAATATTTAAAACAATTCGGAATCCGAAACATTGTTATGTTTCTTCAAAAATATTCCATAAGCCCTTTGTTTGCACAGCGGATATATAAAAAATTCGGCAGTAATGCTGTATCAAAAATTAAAGATAATCCGTACCTGCTTGCAGAGCATATACATGGAATAGGATTTCGCACCTGTGATAAAATTGCTATTCAAATGGGAATAACCTTTGATTCACCTTATCGTTTAAAGGAAGGTGTTAAGTTTGTGCTTTCAGAATGTGCATTGTCAGGTCATACCCATTATCCTTATGAGGCACTTATATCAAAATCCTGCAGACTTTTATCTGCAAGTGATGACAGCATAGCTGTAGCCATAAGCGAGCTTGCTTTCGACAAACAAATAGTTCTTGAAAAAACAGATAAATACACTGCTGTATATCTTTCGTATTATTACTATACGGAAGTAAGTGCTGCAGAAAAACTAAAAAAACTCAATGAACCGTATCCTAAAAAAATAACGGATGAACTTAAAAAGACTGTAGAAATGGCAGAAAAAAATGCTGGAATTATACTCCAGGACAAGCAAAGGGAAGCTGTTTTTTCCTCCCTTACCTTTCCTGTTTCAGTTATAACAGGCGGTCCCGGTACAGGAAAAACAACAGTAATCAAGACAATAATTAACGCTATGGAACTTCAGGGGAAAAAAGTAGTTCTTGCTGCACCCACAGGAAGGGCTGCAAAAAGAATGTCTGCTGTTACCAATAAAGAAGCAAAAACTCTTCACCGTTTGCTTGAAACAGATTTTTCAAAGGACTCCAATGTTCCTGTATTCATTAAAAATGAAAAAAATCCAATTGAAGCAAATGTAATAATCGTAGATGAAATGTCTATGGTTGATATTGTGTTATTCAACAGTTTGTTAAAAGCTATTGCTGTAGGAACTGTATTGATTTTGGTAGGCGACTCAGACCAGCTTCCGTCAGTAGGCCCCGGAAATGTTCTGCGTGATATTATAGACAGCGATGGAATCATTGTAAGCGAACTTACACAGATATACAGACAATCAAATCAAAGTATGATTGTTATAAATGCACATATGATAAACGAAGGAGAGTTTCCTTTCCTTAATGAAAAAGACGGTGATTTCTTTTATATTAACAGAAATAATCCTGACCATATAATTAACACAATCGTCGATTTGTGCCTCTCAAGACTTCCAAAAGCTTATGGTGTAAATCCTATGACTGATATACAAATTCTTACACCTATGCGTAAAAATGCAGTTGGAGTAAACGTTCTCAACACAGCTTTACAGGAAGCACTCAACCCCTATTCACCAAACAAACCTGAAAAATCTTTTGGTGATACGGTTTTCAGAAAATTTGATAAGGTTATGCAGACTAAAAACAATTATGACATTGAATGGGAACAGGAAAAAGATGCAGGTTTTGGTCTTTACAACGGTGATATAGGCATAATTGATGATGTAAACGAGGACTTTGAAACTCTTGACATAACCTTTGATGATAACAAACACGTTCTTTATGATTATGGATGTGTAAACGAGCTTGAACTTGCATACGCAACAACTATACACAAAAGTCAGGGCAGCGAGTTTCCTATTGTTATTATACCTTTATATCAAAGCTCCGAAAAGCTTATGACCAGGAATTTGCTTTACACAGCTATTACAAGGGCAACTAAACTTGTTATTTTAGTGGGAAGCGAAAACATCTTGCGTAATATGATTAACAACAATAGTGAAATAAAGAGATTTTCAGGATTTAAAGACAGGCTTTTATATTGAAAACATCTGAATTGATAGCTCGTTTTATTTTTACTCCAACTTGTTGCGTTTGTACAAGAACTTTGCCTTTCCATCAAAAAACACCTCACATTTGTGAAGATTGCAGTATGATCCCTGAATTAATAAAAATGCAGATTTGTCCCGAATGTAATAAACCACGTGATATTGACCCGTTATTTCCCGGATGTCCCTATTGTAATGGAAAGAAATTCAGATTTAACAGCTTTATTTCTTCATTTTATTATGAGAATGCTGCCAAAATGACAATAAGCAATTATAAATTTAATAAAAAGTATTCTAACGCACGTACTATTGCTTATTATATTTCTAAAAGAATAAAGTATCTTGAATACTTGAAACCTGAAGTAATTATACCTGCACCATCACACAAGAAACGTATCAAAAAAAGAGGGTTTAATCATATTTTGCTTATTTGCAAACATTTGTCAGAGTATACCGGCATCCCATATGACGATATATTAATTAAAATAAAAGATACAAAAGCTCAATCCTCACTCACCTACGAAGAAAGGCTTACAAACTTAAAGAATGCTTTTGATATCATGCCTCACAGTTACAAAAATGTTTTACTTGTCGACGATGTTTACACCACAGGTTCAACTGTAAATGAGCTTTGTAAGGTTTTAAAGAAAAGTGGTGTAAAAGAAATTAATGTTGTAACTTTTGCACTTACATACTATCCACCTGACGAAAGGTTTGATTAATATTAAAGAAAAAATCAGAGAATTTGCAAGAAAACTCAATATCGAATATACGGGCTTTACGAATCACGAGAACGAAAGCCTGATTGTGTTTTTGTTCCCCTATTATACCGGTTTAAATGAAAGCGATGCAAATATTTCTCTGTATTGCAGAAGCGAAGATTATCACCTAATTATCAAAAGACACTTAGATAAAATTTCTGATTTTATACAGCTCAATTTTAAAATAGATACATCAAGCTATGTAGACATTGACCCTATTGATGAAATTGATGCGGCAGTGCATTGCAATCTTGGTGTAAGAGGAAAAAACCATCTTCTTATTAATGAAAAATACGGAAGCTTTGTGTTCATAGGAATACTTAAAACACAAACATATATTGAGCCTGATGCTTATATTTCCCAAAGTTGCCTTAATTGTAACAAATGTTTAAATCACTGTCAGGCATTAAAACTTAATGATTTCAGTCTGTGTATATCTGAAATTTCACAAAAAAAAGGCGAGCTTTCGGAAAATGAAAAGAAACTGCTGATTAATTCAAATTCAGTTTTCGGATGTGATGAATGTCAAATAGTTTGTCCTATGAATAAATATATTAAAACACCAATTCTCGATTTTTATGAAAACAGAATCAGTAAACTTGATAAAGAAATGTTCAATAATCTATCCAACAAAAAGTTTAAGGAACTCTTTTCCAATCGTGCTTTTGCCTGGAGAGGTAAAAATGTACTTTTAAGAAACCTTAACCTTAACGACGAGTAAGACTAAATTTATATTTTACCCCCTTTTTAGTGTCTGTTATTAAGGTTACACTTTTGGTGGGAAAGAATAATCCACAAGAATAATATCATCGCCAATAGTTTTTATTTTGTTCCAGGGGATAACATAGTCATCATCTTTTCCAAAAAGTCCCAACACTTTTCCGTTCCCCGGTACTATTATTGCATTAAGAACACCCTTTTGCATATCGATATCTACATCACATACAAAACCAAGTCTTTTTCCATCGCAAATATTTATAACTTCTTTTTGTCTGAAATCCGATGCTTTTAACATAATTTTTCTCCTTTATAATAAATAACCTCTACGCAAATATATGCGCAGAGGTTATATTTTATTCATGTCCTTTAGCCAAAGCATCCGTAAGTTCTTTGTTGGAACTTGTTTTATCAATCATATTAACAAGCTTTTCGCAAACTTCCACTGTAGATTTTTTTGATAATGACCGACGTATTTTCCACATAGCATTAAGTTCATTTTCGGTCATAAGAAGCTCTTCTTTTCTTGTTCCTGACTTATTTATATCCACAGCAGGGAAAATGCGTTTTTCCTGAAGCTCACGGTCAAGGTGTATTTCCATGTTTCCCGTTCCCTTAAATTCTTCAAATATAACTTCATCCATTCTGCTTCCTGTTTCAGTAAGTGCAGTAGCAAGGATTGTTATACTTCCTCCGTTTTCGATATTTCTGGCAGCACCGAAGAATTTCTTTGGTCCGTAAAAAGCTGCAGGGTCAATACCACCTGACAAGGTTCTTCCACTTGAAGGAATTACAAGATTATAGGCTCTTGTAAGACGGGTAAGGGAATCTAAAAGTATAATTACATCCTGTCTTTGTTCAGCAAGACGATGTGCCCTTTCAAAAACCATTTCCGCAACTCTTATATGATGTTCAGGCTGTTCATCAAAGGTGGAATATATAACATCCCCTTTTACACTACGTTTCATATCAGAAACTTCCTCGGGTCGTTCATCTATCAGAAGGACAATAAGCTCAACATCAGGAGCATTTTTGTTTACTGCATTTGCAATCTTCTTTAAAAGCGTGGTTTTACCTGCTTTCGGTGGTGCTACTATTAATCCTCTCTGACCTTTACCTAAAGGTGCAACAAGGTCAATCAGTCTCATTGCTTTATCATCATTGTTTTCAAGATATATTCTCTCATTTGGATAAACAGGCACTAAATATTCAAAAGGTCTGCGTCTTACTGCTTTAAATGGAGGTTCGTTATTTACAGTTTTTACAAATATAAGCGGCTTGTTTTTTTCTTCTCCCCTTGTTTCACGGGTAAGCCCTAACACCTTATCGCCTGTCTTTAAGTTAAATCTTTTTATCTGTGTAGGAGAAACGTATACGTCTTTGGAAGTAGAAAGATAATTTTCTCCTCTTAAAAAACCATATCCATCCCCTAAAACATCCATTATACCGCAAACTTCCTGAGTTTCTTCTTTTTTTTCTGCCACAGTTTCAACGATATTTTCTTCATCAATAATCATATCGTCTGCATCTTCCTGAGGGATGATATTTTTCTCCTTTTGGGGAAGATTTGCTTCTATTAAGCTGATAAGCTCAGCCTTTTTGTATTTAGAAAATCCTTTGATTCCTTGTTCTTTAGCAAATTCCTGAAGTTCAAGAAGTGTTTTATCATTTAAATTCATAAAGTTTACTCCGATTAAAATATAAGATTTGAAATTAAGTTATTATTATAGAAAAATTTTGCAAGGTATGTAGACTGTATTGCTTCATTAAGACCGCCATTATCAGTTGCCACGAACACAAACAAAACAAGCATAGCAATATAAACAAGTATTAAAGCGTTTAAAAATCCAAAACAAGCTCCACCTAATGCGTTAAGCTCCCCTAACCTGAAAATTTTGATTTTATCAAAAACAAAATTAAATATCACAAACAAAATTCGTACCGACACGTAAATAAGTAAAGCAGCAATAACATTAACAGCTAAATTTGAAACTGCATCTGTTATACCTACAGCTGAACTTTCAATTCCTTCAGTTATAAACTTTTCTGCCCAGGCAGGTAACTCTTTTACTGTTTCCGATGACGAAGATACTATATTATTCGTCATATTTACCTGAACGTTTTCGATAAATTTATTAACCGCTCCAAATTTTAAAATATATTCAGCCACGGGCTTGTAATATAAAAATGCGGCAACAAACGCAACTATTCCCTTAAATAAATCAAGAATACTTTTTACAAGACCTTTTTTTATACCACGTATCATAAAAAACCAGAACAATGCAATTACTGCAATATCTAAAATAATGCTCAGCATATCTTATCTCCCTAATTTTATTAAATGAATTTTTATTTTATCTTCAGAAAAACTGAAAATTCGTTTTCCATCTTTAGACATAAGAATATTATTTACACTTCCTACAGTGTTACCCGACGCATATATACCACCACCCGATTTTAAAACCAAAAGATTATTGGTGCCTGAAACTGCAATTTTTTCACCTCCACAGCTTAGTGCAGAAGCTTCAAAAGAAATTTGCTTATTAAAGCTTTCCTTTAACTTTTTATTGTATTTAACAACACAGCTCTCGGAATTTGTAATTTTCTGTACAGTTACAATATTTCCATTTTCGTCTTCGTCAAAGCACAACAAAATTCTTCCTTGAAAATCAACATTAGCTGTTACTTCTTTATAATCGGTTTTATAAATACCACTGTTGGCAATAACAAACGCATCATCACCATCACTTACTAACCTGTATGCAAAACAATCAGGAATTATAACCTGTCCATAAGGTTGTTCTTTATTAATGTCAAACCAGGTGATAATACTATTAATCTTTTCATTTTCACTGTTTATAGCAAGAACAACAAAACTTTTTCCGTTTTCAGAAAGCTCTATATCCGTGATATATCCACTTCCTGAATGCCAGATATATTTTTCATTCCCTTTTTTGTCGTAAATATAAACTGCTGATTTATATCCTTTTTCCGACGTTACAGCTGCAACATCTCCCTTAGAATTTACCTTGGCAAACACTACCGGTTGCTTTAATTCTATTTGTCCTATATTATTTTTATCCTTAAGAAGTGCGATTTTTGATGAATTTATATCACATAACACAGCATAATCGCCACAAGTATCCACATAAGGATTATGAGCACCAAACAACACCTCGGACTCATAGCTACCTTCATTTGTGTACATTTTTACACTTTGTGAATTTGCATAAAGTATTCCATCACCATAAATAGAATAATCGTAATCACTTTTTGCATCAGAATTAACAAACTTCACATCAGAAGAAATGCCGTATCCAAAAATAAGGCCGACTATCCACATAACAAGCTTTATAAAAAGAAATGCAGCAATCAATATTACTAATAATATAAGCCCAATCTTTTTATAATCATATTTAGTTTTTTTATTTCTTTGAGTAGTCTCTTCCATTTCAAAACTCCACACTTTTCATAAACAGACCCTGAGGAGGTGCTGTGATACCTGCCTTTGTTCTGTCTTTTGAATTTATTATTTCCTTAACATCTTCAGGATTAATTTTTCCACCACCCACATATACAAGGGTTCCTGTTATTATTCTTACCATATTGTATAAAAATCCGTCTGCTGTAAGACTTATTTCCACAATATCACCATTTTGGGACACATTAGCATCAAACATAGTTCTGACGGTACTTTCAACTTGTCCACCCGATGCCATAAAACAATTAAAATCATGTGTTCCTACAAGAAATTCTGCTGCTGTTTTCATCTTTTCAACATCAAGAGGGTATTTATAGTGCCATGTATAATTTTTCATAAATGGGTCAAATTCACCATTATTAATCCTGTAAACATAAGTTTTTCTGATCACTGAAAACCTTCCGTGAAAATCAGAAGCAACCTCCCATGCCTTTTTTACAAAAATATCGTCATTTAAGACACTGTTGATTGCCATAGGAAACCTTTCGGCAGGAATAGTGCTTTCTGTTTTAAAGGTCAATAGATAATTAAGAGCATGGACCTTGGCATCAGTTCTGCCGCACCCATATATCACAATTCTTTCACCTGTAATTTTAAACAAAGCATCTTCTATTTCCTGCTGAATAGTTATCACATTTTCCTGTCTTTGAAAGCCATGATAATTTGTTCCGTCATACGAAATTACAAATGCAATATTTCTCATATTTACCTCTTAATTTATTATTAAAACTGCTATACCTGTTAAAATTGTTATACACAAACTTAAAACATCTGCTTTTTTTATTTTAAGCTGACGCATTCTTGTTCTGTTTTCTCCGCCACTATAACAGCGACACTCCATAGCAAGCGCAAGTTCATCAGCACGTCTGAATGCACTAATGAATAAAGGGATAAGTATAGGAATCATTGCTTTAGCTCTTGATAACAGATTTCCTGAAGAAAAATCCGCTCCACGGGCACTTTGTGCCTTTATTATCTTATCCGTTTCTTCTAAAAGGGTAGGAATAAATCTAAGAGCAATAGTCATCATCATCGCAATTTCGTGAGAAGGAACCTTAATCTTTTTCAAGGGAGACATAAGTCTTTCAAGACCATCAGTAAGCAGTATCGGAGACGTAGTAAGAGTAAGAAGATTTGTAACGGTAATAAGAAGTAAAAGCCTAATTACCATAAAAACTGCCAAGTTTAAACCTTCATATGTGATTTTGAAAACACCATATTGCCAAAGTATTCTTCCGTCTGTAAGGAACAAATTAAATAAACTCGTAATTATAATTATAAAAATAAGAGGCTTAAAGCTTTTTAACATATACCGTACAGGAACCTGAGAAATAAATACTGCAGCAATACAAAGACAAGCTATAGCAAGAAAACTGTAAAAATTCTGAGCTATAAATAAAAACACAACAAGTAAAACCGTAAGAATGATTTTAATTCTCGGGTCAAGTCTGTGTATTATTGAATTTATAGGGTAAAATTGACCAAGTGTTATGTCGTTAAGCATTCTTTTCTCCCGTTAATTTAATTAATTCATGTGCTGCTTCTTCAACAGTAAATATTTCGCTTTTTATATCATATCCCATTTTTCTGAGAATTCCTAAGATTTTTGTTACCTGTGGCACATCAAGACCCACATTTTTCAGTTCGTCATATCTTCCAAAAACCTCCGATGGATAACCGTCCATTAAAATGTGTCCTTCGTCCATTACAACTATACGATCAGCAAAACGTGCAATATCTTCCATACTGTGGGATACAAGTATTACTGTAATATTCTTTTTTTGGTGAAGATTTTTTATCTCACTGAATATAAGCTCTCTCCCCTGAGGGTCTAAGCCAGCTGCAGGCTCATCCAATATCAGAACTTCAGGCTCCATTGCAACAACACCTGCTAAAGCGACACGTCTTTTTTGTCCACCCGATAAATCAAAAGGCGAGCTTACTAAAACACTTTCATCAAGACCTGTAAGAGAAGCTGCCATTTTTACCTTACTGTCTATTTCAGCTTCAGGAACTTTGTAATTTTGCAAGCCAAAAGCAATATCCTTATAAACGGTTTCTTCAAAAAGCTGATACTCAGGATACTGAAAAACAAGTCCTATTTTTCGTCGTATTTCTTTAAGGTTTACACCTTTTGAAAAAATATTTGTTCCGTCAGCAAGAATCTCTCCGCTATGAGGTCTGAGTAATCCGTTCAAATGCTGAACAAGAGTAGATTTTCCTGAACCTGTATGTCCTATAAGCCCTATAAATTCGCCTTCATTTATTGTAAGGTTAATATTATCCAAAGCCTTTTTTTCAAAGGGAGTTCCTTGTTTATATATGTGTGTTAGATTTTTAATTTCTATTTTCATTCTTTATGCCCTTTAAAAATTCATCTAAAAATTCTTCTGTATTAATGGGAAATGTATCAAAAGATGCTCCGTTTTTTTCCATTATGTGAGCAAGCATCGATGACTGGGGAACACCAAGTCCCAGCTTTGTCATTCGCTCTGCATCGGAAAAAACTTCCCTTGGTGATGCATCCTTCTCAATTTTCCCTTTATTCATAACTATAACTCTGTCGCAAAGGGCAGCCTCTTCCATATAATGCGTAATCAGAATTATCGCAATCCCTTCATTGTTAAGTTTTTTTATTGTTTCCATTACTTCTTGTCTGCCCTTGGGATCAAGCATTGCAGTTGATTCGTCAAAGACAATATATTCTGGCTCCATTGCAATAACTCCTGCAATTGCGACTCTTTGTTTCTGTCCTCCCGAAAGCATATGAGGTGCGTGGGAGCTATAAGCTGTCATGCCTACTGTCTTAAGAGAATCATTTACTCTTCTTCTTATTTCAGATGGCTCAACTCCAAGATTTTCAGGACCAAAAGCTACATCTTCTTCCACAATTGTTGCCACTATTTGATTATCAGGATTCTGAAAAACCATACCCACTCTGCGACGTATCTGTTCACTGTTTTTTTCATCAGCTGTATCAAATCCGTCAACATTTACAATTCCTTCGTCAGGGATACATATTCCGTTAAAGGTTTTTACAAGTGTAGATTTTCCTGAACCATTATGACCGAGTATCGCTACAAGCTCACCTTTATTAATTTCAAGACTTACATTGTCAAGAACTTTTTTTCGCTGCTCTTTTTCTTCGCTGTCATAGGAAAAAGATACATTCTTTACTGAAATCATATTTCCTCCGTATATAATTTAAAAAATACATCTTGCTGTAGAACCACAAGGAAGAACTATTTTATCCCCTGTTACAGGAATTCCCAATTCATCTGCTATGACAGACTCAATCTTATATTTCTTTCCTGCCGTAAGCTTCAATATGTTTGTCAGCACCGACGAAGCAAGACCTGTTGTATATGAATTTATTATAATAAATAATGGATTGTCAGAAAGCACCTTTACACATTCCTCCACAAGTCCGAACAGCTCGTTTTCAAGCTTCCATACTTCTCCACCGGGACCTCTGCCATAAGATGGAGGGTCCATTATAATTGCATCGTATTTATTACCGCGTCTTTGCTCACGCTGAACAAATTTCAAAACGTCATCTACTATGTATCTTACAGGTTTGTCCCTAAGTCCCGAAAGAGCAGCATTTTCCTTTGCCCAGTTAACCATACCCTTTGATGCATCTACATGGCATACAACTCCACCTGCAGCAGCTGCAGCAACAGTTGCTCCACCTGTATATGCAAATAAATTCAGAACCTTTATCTCTCTTCCTGAATTTTTAATCATCTCGTCAATAAAATCCCAGTTTGCAGCCTGTTCAGGAAAAAGACCTGTATGCTTAAAACCGGTAGGTCTTACCATAAACTTTAAATTTCTGTACGATATAGTCCAGCTTTCAGGAAGTTTGTTTTTAAATGTCCAGTTACCACCACCTGAGCTGCTTCTTTTATAAACAGCATCAGCAAGCTTAGTATTCATTTTAGTTTTCCAGATAACCTGAGGGTCAGGACGAAGAAGAGTAATATTTCCCCATCTTTCCATCTTGTCTCCGTTTCCCGTCTGGATTATTTCATAGTCTTTCCACTTATCTGCAAGTATCATAAATTTATTACTACCTCTCCTGTCATTAATGCTGCTTTGGTTTTGTCTTCAAATTCCACAACAAGACGGAATTCTTCATCAATATCAAGAACCTTTGCTGTTCCTCTGCCGGGAACTTCAACAACCTTTCCTTTAAGCAAATTCTTATTTTTGTATTCATTATAAAAAGTTTTTGCTTCGAGATTTTCATAATACACAAAAAACTTGTTTAAAACCCCTGCAATAATTCTGTTTTTCAAATCAGTTTCAACATTTGCAGTAAGAAATCCTGCTTTGTTTTCTATATCCTTGGGAAAACCGTCGGCGGGTGGATAAACATTTATTCCAATTCCGAGGACACAAAAACTTTCATTTCCTGAAAACACAGATTCTGCAAGTATTCCACATACTTTTTTATTTTTAAAATATATATCATTGACCCACTTGATTTGTGTATTGATATTTAAAATCTCATCAAGTGCCAAAGAAACAGCAACTGCAGCTGCTGTTGTTATAAGCAAGCTTTTTTCTGCTGTCATTTGGGGTCGAAGCAACACAGTCATATAAATTCCACTTTCATCAGGAGAAAAGAAGCTTCTGTCCATTCTGCCTCTGCCCGATGTCTGCATTTTCGATACAACCAATGTACCTTCTTCTTCACCGGTTACACCAAGTTCCTTTGCGTCTTTATTAGTTGATTCTGTAACATCTTTTACAATTATTTTTTTTAAACAATTTGTATATTTTTTTATTCCCTCTGACGTTATTTCGTCATTAATATTCATAGTTTTTTTAATCATACTATTCTGTTTTTGCTATTTTTATTTTCTTCATAAGATTTTATATTTTCAGCCACAGAGTCTACGCATCTGCATCTTGCTTCGAAAGACCCCCACGCCATATGAGGAGTAAGACACACATTTTCCATATCCTTAAGGGTATTATATACACTGCTTTCATCAAAGGGTTCAGTTGGGTAAACATCACAACCGAAGCCAGCTATTTTACCATCATTTAATGCACAAAGGACGGCTTCTTCGTCAACAACCTTTCCTCTTGCTGTGTTAACAACAATAACACCATTTTTCATTTTATCTATGGTCGCTTTGTTTATTATTCTGTCCGTTGACGGGCTGTGAGGAAGATGAATTGAGATAATATCGGAAATCTTGCAAAGTTCTTCAAGAGAAACTGTTTCAAATTCACTGTCGGGAGTTCTTTTGAAAACTACCACACGACAGCCAAATGCTTTGGCAACACGGGCAACCTGTTTTCCTATATTTCCCGCACCAACAATTCCCCATACTTTACCTGAAAGCTCATAATAAACAGGTTCAAGACAATTTGCTTTCATGCTTTTAGTATATTCGCCGCTTTTTACAAAATCGGTATACTGCGACATTTTGTTTGCAAGATTTAAAACCATACCAACTGTTACCTGGACAACACTGTCAGTTGAATATCCGATAATGTTATAAACTGCAATAGAATTTTCTCTGCAGTAATCAATATCAATATTATCATAACCTGTTGCAGTAACACAAATCAGTTTAAGCTGTTTTGCATTTTTAAGATTTGCTTCATACAGCTTTATTTTATTTGTTATTATTACCTGACAATCTCTTATTCTGCTTTCAACTTCATCAGCTTGTGTTGTCTGGTAAATTTCAGTTTCATGAAACTTGGTTATCGGTGATAAATCTATATCCCTACCAAGAGTTGCTGCATCAAGAATTACCGCTTTCATTTTTTACCTTCCTTGTCCCCGGTCTGAAGCTTCTCTTTTTTTGACTCTGCGATGGTTTCTTTCCGGTGTTTGAAATCTTTTTCTTTTCTGTCTTTTTTACAGGCTTGTCCTGCTTTATATTCTTATCCTGTTCTTTTTTAACAACTGTTTTGTTTTTCTGATATCCTTTTGTATTTCTCTGCTCTTTTTTTGTTGTTTCAAAGCTAAGTTTATTTTCGCTTATACCCATTAAAAGAGCCGCTGATATATCGTTAAGCAGATACCCTTTTTCCAACAGAGCTATAACTGCACGATAATATTTCATATCCACTCTGTTTTTCAGGATTTTTTCTGTTAATTCAACAAGGCTTTTTTCGTCCATGCCTTTTTTTTGCATAACTATAATAAATCACTCCTTAAGTTTTTCCAATTCTTTATCAGTAAGTATTAAATCACAAAATGCAACTGTATCCTTAAGCTGAGCTATATTTTTACAACCTACTACAGGCATTGTAACAGGATTTTTTTGAGATATCAGGTATGCTATAACAACTGCTGCTATGCTTACACCCCTTTTTTGTGCAATCTCTCTTGCAGCAACATATCTTGCGATATTTTTATCACACCAATACCTCTCTTTTGATTTCCCGTCCAAAGTTCCTTTTTCATACTTTGAGAAAAAGCCTTTTGCCTGAGATGCAAAAGCAGTTACTTTCAAGTCGTTGTTTTGGTAAAATTCAAGTTCATCTTCATTCATCTCAACCAGTGTCGGGTCATCCTTGAAAAATGGAGAGGTTTCTGCCAAACTCCATTTAATTTCACTTGCAGCAAAACCTTTAAGTCCGTGAGACTTTGCATAATCGTTAGCTTCCTTTATTCTTGCTGATTTCCAGTTTGAGCATCCTATTGATACTGTTTTTCCCTCTTTTATAAAGCTGTTAAGAGTTTCTATTATTTCTCCTGCATGGATCTTAACGTCATCACGATGCAGATAGTATAAATCCACACATTCTGTATCAAGCCGAACCAGACTCTCTTCAATATCTCGTCTTAAGCTTTCAGAATCAAGACGGGATACATTCTGATAAGGAAATCCACCTTTGGTTGAAACAAATATATCTTCACGCTTTTTTGTTTTCAGCCACTTACCTACAAGTATTTCACTCAATCCCTCACAGTACATATGTGCTGTATCGAAATGATTTCCGCCAAGGTCAAAATAAAAGTCAAACAAGCTCATAACTTCACTTTCAGGAACCAAAGTTCCCATATAATCTGTACCCATTATAAGCTTAGAGGTTTTCTTTTGTGATATTTCCGTATAAAGCATACAATCACCTATGATAATTGTACCATATTTTAAAGAAAGTTTCAAGATTTTATTAAATAGATATTTATTTTTTATCCAAAATGTGTTATTATATATCTATGAGTATATTAAACAGGAGCAATTATGGTTATAACGTGCAAAAATTATGAAGAAACAATTGATGCCGGTTTTAAATTCGGACTTACACTAAAAAAAGGAGACATAGTTTGTCTTACAGGTGATTTGGGTGCAGGAAAAACCACTTTCACCAAAGGGATTGCAAAAGCTGTTAATTCAATTTATGAGCCTGTAAGCCCTACATTCAATATTGTAAACGAATATCCCGGTGATATTACCATTTTTCATTTTGACCTTTACAGGCTTGAAAGTGAAAATGATTTGTATTCAGTTGATATCGACAACTATCTTTTTGGAGATGGAATATGCGTTATAGAATGGCCGCAAATTGCACTTAATTTAATTGACAAATACTATTCTGTGCAAATCAAGTATGATGCAGATGGCAGAATAATTGAAACAGAAAGGATTGAACGATAAATGAAGGTTCTTGCTATTGACACCTCTACTTCGTCTGCTTCGGCGGCAATCGTAAGCGACGGAAGACTTTTGGGCGAAATAACTTTAAATCCTGATAAAGCTCATTCTCAGGTCATTATGCCTGTGATAGAAAAATTACTTTCTCAGCTTGAGCTTACCCCTCGTGATATTGATATTTTTGCTGCAACTCAGGGGCCCGGCTCTTTTACCGGACTTCGAGTTGGCATCAGCACCGTAAAAGGTCTTGCCGATGCTCAGGATAAACCTGTTATAGGTGTTTCAACCATGGAAGCCATGAGCCATATGTTTGGTTTTAGAAATGATTACATATGTACTCTTATTGATGCAAGAAGAAATCAGGTATATTTTGCACTTTATCAATATGTTGACGGCAATATAACTACCGTAATGGAACCTGATGTTGAAGATATTTCAATTCTTTTAAGTAAACTTAGCTGCCTTAACAAACAGATTATTTTCACAGGCGACTGTGTGGAAAAATTCGTTGAACTTATTAAAGAACATATGGGCAGCAGTGCGATAATGCCAATGCGTGCTTACTGTGTGAGTGTTGCCACAAGTGCAGCAATTCTTGCAGAAAAGATGTTCAACAAGAAAGAATACAAAAAAATCGAACCAGACTATATGATTAAAGCTTATGTAGATCAGGAAAACAAATAAAGGAGAAAGATTATGATAGCAATCGGTTGCGACCACGGTGGTCTTGAATTAAAGGAAAGTATAATTAAGCATCTTAAAGACAGAGGTTTTGAGGTTAACGATTTTGGTACATACACAAAAGAGTCAGTTGATTATCCTGATATTGCAGCAAAGGTTTGTCCTGAAGTCTTAAACGGGAAATGTGAATTCGGTATATTGATATGCGGAACAGGAATAGGTATTTCTATCGCTGCAAATAAACATAAAGGCATCCGTGCTGCTCTCTGTTCCGACCCGTACAGTGCTGCAAAAACTAAAGAGCACAATAATGCAAATGTTATTTGTCTTGGTGGAAGAGTAACAGGTCCTGACCTTGCAAACACCATTGTAGATGCATATATTGATGCAAAATTCGAAGGGGACAGACACGAAAAAAGAATCAAGAAAATTACAGATATTGAAAATAATCAATAAGGAGCAAATATGGAAAGAATTGATAAAATAAATTATTATCTTGACATAGCAGAAACAGTGCTTGAAAGAGGAACATGCCTCAGACGTAATTACGGAGCTATCATCGTTAAGAATGACGAAATTATTTCAACGGGATATGTAGGCGCTCCAAGAATGAGAAAGAATTGTATTGATTTAGGTTATTGTCTGCGTCAGAAAATGAATATTCCACGTGGTACCCGTTATGAATTATGCCGTTCTGTTCATGCTGAAGCAAATGCAATAATCAGTGCTTCAAGACGTGATATGATTGGAGCAACTCTTTATCTTGTAGGAAGAGAAGTTGACAGTGGTGAATTGATTGAGAATGCATCCTCCTGTGCTATGTGTAAGCGTATGATTATCAATGCAGGAATTGAAAAAGTCTGTATAAGAAACACGAAGGATAAATATACAATTATTGACGTTAATGACTGGATTGAAAATGACGATTCTCTTGAAGTTCCAGCTAAGGAAGGTTATTGATGGATACACTTTTTGTAAAAGTAACTGTAGATGATACGAAAAATTTAAAGCAAGCCTCCGATATTATAAAAAACGGAGGTCTTGTTGCGTTTCCTACCGAAACGGTTTACGGTCTTGGAGGTAACGGGCTTAACAGTAATGCTGTAAAAAATATTTTTGCTGCAAAGGGCAGACCTATGGACAACCCTTTAATTCTTCACATCTGCAGTCTCTCGCAGCTTGAAGGTCTTGTAAAAGAAGTTACATCATGTGCAAAAACACTTATTGATAATTTCTGGCCGGGTCCTATGACATTAATTTTCAGAAAGAAAGACATTGTTCCTCCTGAAACTTCAGGAGGACTAAATACCGTAGCAATTCGTTTTCCCGAAAATGAAATTGCTCAGAAGTTCATTGAATTCTGCGACTTACCTATCGCGGCACCGAGTGCCAATACGTCCGGAAGACCAAGTCCTACAAAAGCACAACATGTTTTTGAGGATATGAATGGCAAAATTGAAATGATACTTGATGGTGGTGAATGTGAAATAGGACTTGAATCCACCGTAATCGATGTAACAGGTGAAAACCCGGTTATATGCCGACCCGGTGGTATAACTTTAGAGCAAGTGAAAAAATTCTTTCCTCTTGCCTGTTACGACAAGCATTTAACAGAAGAAAACAGTGCTGACTTCAAACCTATAAGTCCCGGTATGAAATATAAACATTATGCACCAAAGGGTGATTTAATTGTACTTGACGGAGATTTTGATAAAATCAAAGAAATAGTTTTAAATGATAAAGCTGCAGGTTTTATCACATTTGACCAGTACAGAATTACAAACTCTGAAAAGGAATTTTCTCTTGGCAATATTAACTCACCTCTTGATTGCAGCCACAGACTTTTTGATATTCTGAGAAAATGCGACTCTTTAGGCTTAGAAAAGATTTATTCAATGTGTCCACCCTCCGACGGAATTGGTTTTGCTCTTTGCAACAGACTGTTTAAAGCGGCAGGCGGAAAAATTATTAAACTGGATTGATTTTATGGAATTTAAAATAGTTAAACTTGAAAGAAAACATCTTGCAGACTGCAATGAAATAGACCGTCTTTCTTTTTCATCGCCATGGTCTCCAAAGGAATTCGAAAAAGAGCTTGATAATGCTATTGCTCATTATTTTGTAGCAGAGTCAGACGAGAAAGCTGTTGGATACGGTGGTTACTGGTGGACCTTTGATGAAGCACAGATTACCAACATTGCTGTACATCCCGATTTCAGAAAGCGGGGTGTCGGACAGGCTATTTTAGAAAAAATGATTGAAGAAGTTAATGATGGATTTGTTAAAACCCTTACCCTTGAAGTTCGAAAAAGCAATATTGCTGCACAGAACCTTTACAGGAAAATGGGATTTGTACAGGTCGGGCTTCGTCCTAAATACTATGAACGCACCGAAGATGCTGTTTTAATGACAAAGGAGATAGAATACATTGATTAAAATTCTTGCTATAGAAAGTTCCTGTGATGAAACTGCTGCAGCTGTTGTAGTTGACGGAATTAATGTGTTATCAAATGTTATAAACTCACAGGCTGAACTACATAAAAAATATGGTGGAGTTGTTCCTGAAGTGGCTTCAAGACTTCATGTAGAAGTAATTGATTCCGTTGTGCACGAGGCTTTAAAAAAGGCAGATATGACACTTGATGACATTGATGCTATAGCTGTTACTCACGCACCCGGACTTGTAGGTTCTTTACTTGTAGGTCTTTCTTATGCCAAAGGTCTTGCCTTTTCAGCAGGAAAGCCATTAATCGGTGTTCATCATATTGAGGGACATTTATCTGCAAATTATTTATCAGGACTCACCCCTCCCTTTGTAACATTAGTTGCTTCCGGTGGACACAGTCATATAATATATGTGGAAGATTATCGCAAATTCACCATTATGGGAAAAACCCGCGATGATGCTGCCGGCGAAGCTTTTGATAAGGTTGCACGCGTCTTGGGGCTTCCGTATCCCGGTGGGCCTAATATTGACAAAGCTGCAAAAGACGGCTGTGCTAATATTAAAATTACGAAACCAAAATTTCACGAGGAAACTCTTGATTTTTCTTTCAGTGGAATTAAGACCTTTATCATAAACTACGCTCACGGACTTGAACAAAAAAATATTCCTTTACCAATTAACGATATTGCTGCAAGCTTTCAAAATACTGTTGTGGAGATTCTAACGGATAATACTTTTGAAGCTGCAAAGCGAACTAAGGTTAACAAAATTGCACTTGCAGGTGGTGTTGCTGCAAACACAGCACTAAGAACTGCTTTTGAAGAGCGGGCAAAAAAAGAAGGCAAAGAATTTTATTGTCCCCCATTTGTTTATTGCACAGATAATGCTGCTATGATTGGTGCAGCGGCATATCATTACTATCTCGAGGGTAATTTTGCTGATATGAGTTTAAATGCAATACCATATAAACCTATAGGAGAATAATTATGCAATATTTAAAATTAACTCTTATAACGTGGAACATAATTGTGTTTTTATTATTTGCTGTTGATAAATACAAAGCTATAAAAAAGAAAAACAGAATTTCTGAATTCACACTGGTTTTCTGATCTGTTGCTGGTGGTGGATTAGGTGCAATACTCTCTATGATTATTTTCAATCATAAAACAAAAAAGCATAAATTCAGATTTTTTATACCCATAAGTCTTTTTATATGGATTTATATTTTCTTTTATGTCCTTTAATTAAATTTGAACGGAAGATAAAACAATGAATTTTACCTATTTAACAATACTTATATTTACCCTTACTTGCCTCGTTATGATTGCAATGATTTTAAAAAAGCCAACTATTCATTTAGGGAAAAGAGGATTTTCTTCTTATTGGGTTGTTGCTTTTTTAGGGGCGTTAACTATGCTTATATTTGGCAATATAACACCTTCG
Organism: Clostridia bacterium; assembly: GCA_045593265.1. Lineage (GTDB taxonomy): Bacteria > Bacillota > Clostridia > RGIG6154 > RGIG6154 > RGIG8497. The sequence goes on from JAZNWH010000105.1 coordinate 27,541, forward strand.
TTTACTGTAAATTCTATGCTTTCAAGCGGTTCTGTTAATCCAATAAAGATACTTGTTCTTTTTATTTCCATGACCTCAATTTCTGTGTTTCTCGACGAAACAGGTTTTTTCAAGTATCTTGCAGTTAAAACATTAAGACTTGCAGGAAACAGCCAGTATAAGCTATTTACGATGCTATATATAACGGTTTCTGTTTTAACGGTTTTTACATCCAATGATATAATTATACTTACCTTTACTCCGTTTATTTGTCATTTTGCCAAAAATGCAAACATAAACCCTGTTCCATATCTTACTTTGGAATTTGTTGCCGCAAATACGTGGAGCATGCTTCTTATAATCGGAAATCCTACAAATATTTATCTTGCATCTTATTTCAATACTGATTTTACAAGCTATACTAAAGTTATGGCATTCCCTACTATTATGGCAGGACTTACTTCCCTTGTAGTTATGCTTTTGCTTTTCAGAAAAGATTTAAATAAAGAAACTGTTGTTTCCGATGTTAAAGCAGATGTTATTAACAAGCCTCTTATGATTATGGGTCTGTTCACTCTTGCTGTATGTACTGTAATGCTTGCTGTAGCATCTTATATTAATTTACAAATGTGGCTTATAAGTCTCATGTGTGCTTTTATTCTGTTCGTATGTGTATATGTTTTCAATAAGATAAATCACAATAGAAACAAAATAATAACTCATACTATGCAACGCGTTCCCTGGCAGCTTATCCCTTTTGTGCTTTCTATGTTTATTATGGTTATTGCTCTCGACTTTAACCATGTTACCAATTCAATTGCAAACATACTTTCAAAAATCCCTATGCCTGCCTTTACTTACACTTTCTCATCAGCGATTTTTGCAAACTTTCTTAACAATATTCCTATGAGTGTTCTTTTCTGTTCAGTTTCACAGAATTCAGGATTCGGTCAATTAGCTGAATATGCAAGTATCATAGGTTCAAATATCGGTGCTTTAATCACACCGATAGGTGCATTGGCAGGAATTATGTGGACAGACATTTTAAGTGGTCTTAAGGTAAGGTACTCATTTAAAACATTTATTAAAAACGGGGTGTTGATTGCATTTCCCTCGCTTCTTGCCGCTGCTGCAGGTCTTAACTTTATATTTTGAAAATGTACTCTAATTTAAATCATCTTAAGAGAAAGGAAGAACTTATAAATGAAAACAGGAATAGTAGGCTTAGGATTAATAGGTGGTTCCTTTGCTAAAGCTTATAAAAAGGACGGACATCAGGTTTACGCGTATGACCTGAATGAAACTGTAACTGATTACGCAATTTCTTCAGGTGCTGTGGATTTTAAACTCGACAAGAAAAATATAAAAGAATGTGATTTAGTTATCATATGCATATATCCTAAAGCTGCAGTAGGCTTTTTAGAAGAATTTGCACCTTATTTTTCAAAAACTTCCATTGTTATTGATACTTGCGGTACCAAAAGATATGTATGTGAAAAAGCTTTTCCATTGGCACAAAAATATGGCTTTACATTTATTGGCGCCCATCCCATGGCAGGAACACATAATTCGGGATTTAAATATGCTAAAGAAACTATGTTTTCAGGTGCCCCTATGGTTTTAGTACCACAACCTGAAACAGAACCTGACATTCTCGAAAAAGTAACAGAAATGCTCTCTCCCTGCAGATTTGGACGTTACTCTGTTACAACAGCCGAAAAACATGACCAGATGATTGCTTTCACATCACAGATGGCACATGTTGTTTCAAATGCTTTTATCAAAAGCCCTACAGCCTGTGTTCATAAGGGATTTTCAGCAGGAAGCTACAAGGATTTAACGAGAGTTGCCTGGCTTAACCCGTCTATGTGGACAGAATTATTTCTCGAAAATAAAGATAATCTGATAAATGAAATAGACATTATGGTAAATGCTTTAAACAAATATAAAAAAGCTCTAAAGGATAATGATGAAAAGTATCTTTACGAGCTTCTTGATGAAGGTAAGAAGAGAAAAGAAATGGTTGATGGAAGATAAAAAAGGAAATATAAAAAAAGTTCATAATCGTAAAAATGCTTAAATTTAATATAATTAAAAGGAGACTGTAAAAAACTAAGTTTTTTACAGTCCTTTTCACATTCACTATTATAAATCTTCAACAAGAGTCTTTCTGTTTTTCCATTTTCCTGAGAAGAAATAAATCATACTTGGAATTGCAAAACCATATGGTGCAAGAGCATATCCAAGAACAAATCCATAAAATCCCCAATTAAACACCACACCGAAAAGCCAGCTTAATCCAATTCTTAAAAATACTCCATCAAGAAGTGCAAGTATCATACTAAAGCGTGCATTTCCTATCCCCTGAACAAAAGCTCCGCTGCCTCTCATTACAGCAAAGGCAGGAAACATCCATAATATTGCTTTTATAAAAGTCTTTGACATTTCGTGAACCTGATAATCGTCGGAGAATATCATAAACAGCTGTCTTCCAAACACTATGTAAAGCATCATAAATATCAGTGTAAGTATTCCTGAATATACCCAAGCCCAATACACAATATGTTTTGCACGGTTTTTCTCGCCTGCACCTATATTCTGACTTATCATAGGCATAGCCGCATGTTGTATTCCCTGAGAAATTTTATTTATTATATCGTCAATTCTTATACCTACGCCAAATGTTGCTGAAGCAACTACACCTACCTGATTTATTATTGAATTAACAAAAAGCATTGATAAATTAATAAACCCCGACTGAATTGCCATAGGCGTTCCTAAGCTTATTATCATTTGTGCGCAATTCTTATCAATTTTAAAGCTCTCTTTCTTAAACTCAAATCCAAAAGAGTGTCTATGTTTATACAAATACCATATAGAAAACAAAAACGAAACTGCCTGACCGATTATTGTTGCCCATGCTGCACCTGCAACACCAAATCCCATTATGCCTGTAAACAAAATATCAAGAACTAAATTTGTAACAGAAGCTATAACAATAAACAATAAAGGTCTTTTTGAATCTCCCATACCACGAAGTACTGCAGACACCATATTATATCCCGCAGTAAAAAACAACCCTAAACCACATATAACAAGGTATTCTATTGCCATTTTATAAGACTCTGACGGAACATTCATTACATTCAATATGCCTTTTCTGAACACAACACAGACAGTAGAAAATATTATCGCCAAAATAGTCAACAAGCAAAACAAAGTGCCTATAATATCATTGAGTTTTTCACGTTTGTTTGAACCTATAGCCTGAGAAACAAGGACCTGACCTGCATTTGAAACTCCGAGACATATCATTGTAGCGAAATTCACTATCTGACTACTCAGGGAAACGGCTGATAAACCTGCTGTACCTACATAACGCCCCACAATCATCATATCAATTGTACTGTACAACACCTGCAACGCATTTGACAACATAAACGGCAGCATAAAAAACAATAGCTGACGTGCTATATTTCCCTTAGTAAAATCTTTTGTAATACCGTTACTCATTTTATAAGCTCTCCAATTTAAATAATAACTCTTTTAATTTGATCTGTTAAAATACCTTTTCATATAGAGTACAACAAATGTTAATATTTTTGCAACTACGGCATATTGTAACATATTTCCCCAAAAAATACAACAAAAAAGTCAGAACACGCAAAATGTATTCTGACCTCTGATTTTTATTAATTTATTTCTGTCAGGCTGCCAAAAGAATATCCGAGTTCTTCCCATCTTTGAAGAAGTTCATCCAGTATCATACCGTTTGTTTTTGATGTGGAATGAAGTAGCACAATCGCTCCGGGATGAATTCTTGTGAGTAACTTTGAAAAAGCTTCGTCTTTAGTAGGCTGTTGCTTATCTATCCAATCTACATAAGCAAGAGACCAGAAAAATGTTTTATACCCTAATTCCTTTGCCATAGCAAGATTTTCTTCACTGAATTTTCCCTGAGGAGGTCTGTAAAATTTAAGCATTTCCTGTCCTGTTGTTTTTTTATACAGTTCTTCAAGAGAAGTAAGCTCATCGCTGAATTTTTCTTTAGATGAAATTTTGCTCATATCGGGATGAGAATATGTATGATTTGCAACTATATGTCCCTCGTTACACATTCTTTTGACAATATCAGGATTTTTTTCAATATAGTTTCCTACCAGAAAAAATGTAGCTTTTACATCGTGCTTTTTAAGAGCGTCAAGAATTTGTTCTGTTGCACCGTTTTCATATCCTGCATCAAAGGTAAGATATATTCTTTTTTCGTCTGTAGGTGCAGTATAAAACGCATTATACTGTCTTAAAAATTCACTGTCTGCATTACCTACAGGCTTTTCCCCATTAGTCTTATAACTAAGTCCCCAGTCATTTGTTTTAATATTTGAAAAAACCGAAGTAACAAATCCATTTGCACAAAAGAAATACAAAGCAAAGCCTAACAAAAACAAAGTTACAGCATAAATTATATGCTTACGTTTTAAAACATAAATCAAAAAAATCACCTCTAAAAAATTATAGTATTATAATTGAAAAATTATGACTTTTATGGTATACTATAACAAGTATATAATTTTTAACGGAAGGAGATATTCTTTTGATACTGCTTACTGCTTCAAAAGTAAAAAAGACATATGGTATAGAAACAATCTTAGAGGATATCTCTTTTACAGTTTCGTCAGGAGACAGAACAGGTATTTTGGGAATAAACGGAGCAGGTAAAACTACTCTCTTCAAGCTTATAACCGATGAAATTTCTCCTGATGAGGGAAATATATTCAGAAATAAAAATGTTAAAATCAGTTATATGAAACAGTTCGGAGAATATTCCTCTGAAAAGAACGCTTTTGACGAAGTAATGACTGTTTTTTCTCATATGGTAGAAATGGAACAGGAATTAAATGAGCTTAACACCAAAATTGAAACCGACAGCAACGAAGAGCTGATTGCAAAATTTACTGAACTGAACCAAAAATATATTGACCTGGGTGGTCTTACCTATCGTAATCGTATAAAATCCACACTTACAGGGCTTGGCTTTGAGGAAGAACATTTAAGCGTACCTTTATCCGATTTAAGTGGTGGACAACGCACCCGAGTTATGCTTGCAAAGGTTCTTCTGGAAAATGCAGATATTCTTCTTCTCGACGAACCTACAAACCACCTTGATATAGACGCTGTTACCTGGCTTGAGGACTTTCTGTCGGGTTATCCGGGAAGTATCCTTTTAATCACCCATGACCGTTATTTCCTTGATAAGGTAACTAATAAAATATACGAAATAGAACATCATAAGCTTAAGGAATATAACGGAAACTATTCATACTACAGACAGAAAAAAGAAGCTGACCGTGCAGCACTTGAAAAGGATTATGCCTTAAAGGAAAAAGAAATCAAGCGTCTTGAAGGTATAATTGCTCAGCAAAAACAGTGGAACAGAGAAAGAAATATAAAAACTGCAGAAAGCAAACAAAAGGTTATTGACAGAATTGAACAGACTATGGTAAAGCCTGAAAAAACGCTCGACACTTTAAACTTTAAGTTTAACTTTATGGCCGATTGCGCTAATGATGTTTTAACTGTAGAAAATGTTTCAAAACACTTTGACGATGTGCCTTTATTTGAAAATGTCAATTTCGAAGTCAAAAAGAACGACCGTATTTTTATAATGGGTGCAAACGGATGTGGTAAAACTACACTTCTTAAAATTCTTTTGGGCAGAACAAGGGCAGATTCAGGTCGTTACAAAATCGGACCGAGAGTTGAATGTGCCTACTATGATCAGGCACAGTGCGACCTTGATGATTCAAAGACTATATTTGAGGAAATTTCTGATTTTTTACCCGCCCTTGACAATACAACTATAAGAAGCGCTCTTGCAATTTTCTTATTTAAAGGTGAAGATGTTTTCAAACAAATAGGAACGCTGTCAGGTGGAGAAAAGGCACGTGTTGCTTTTGCAAAATTAATGCTTTCCAAAGCTAATTTCCTTCTTCTTGACGAGCCTACAAACCATCTGGATATTCCATCAAAGGAAGCAATTGAATCAGCACTCAAAGCATATGAGGGAACTCTTCTTACAGTTTCCCATGACAGATATTTTGTTAATAAGCTTGCAACTAAAATATATCTTCTCTCTAAAGAAGGTATAACTGTAATACACGGTGATTATGACGAATATATAAAAATTAAAAGTTTAAAAGAGAGCATATCTGAGCCTGAAAAAAAACCATCATCAAATGCTCTTGACTATAAACAACAAAAAGCTCTTGAATCAGAAAAGAGAAAATTAAAAACTAAAATCTCTCGCTTGGAAGAAAAAATATCTGTTCTTGAGGAAGAAATTAATTCTCTTTCAGAAGAGATTTCAAAACCTGAAAACTCTTCTGATTTTGAAAAAATTATGCTCCTTAACAATGAACTGACCGAAAAGACAGCTTTGCTCGAGGAAACTATGAAAGAATGGGAAGATTTTTGTACTGCTTTGGAAGAGCTTGAATAAATAATGTAACACCAATATTATTGAAAGGAGGAACATAAGGTGGCAACAATTAATGATTATACCCCTGATTTTGAACTGCTTAACGAAATGCTTGAAAACAAACAGCTTCTTAATCTGAAAAAAGAAATATCCAATATGAATGAGGTTGATATAGCCGTCTTTATGGAGGAACTTGACTCCGACAAAGCCCTTATTGTGTTCCGACTTTTGAACAAAGACCTCGCAAACGAAGTTTTTGCTTGTCTTTCAACTGACACGCAGGAACATATTATTGAGTATATAAGTGATAAAGACCTTCACGATATGATTGAAGATTTATTTGTGGACGACGTAGTTGACTTGTTGGAAGAGCTTCCTGCAAATGTTGTTAAGCGTATTCTCAGAATAGCAACCCCCCAGACAAGAAATCTTATCAATCAGTTTTTAAAATACCCCGAGGACAGTGCGGGAAGTATTATGACTGCTGAGTATGTAGCTTTAAAGAAAACAATGAGTGTAGGCGATGCTATAAACTATATCAGAAAAACAGGCGTTGATAAAGAAACTATTTACACTTGTTATGTTACAAGTCCGCAACGTCTCTTGGAGGGTATTGTTTCTCTTAAAGACCTTATAATGGCTTCTCCTGATTGCATAATTGAAAACATAATGGATACAAATGTCATAAAGTGTGTAACCACCGAAGAACAGGAAGAAATTGTGCAAACTTTTAATAAATATGATCTTCTTGCCCTTCCTGTTGTTGACCACGAAAACCGAATTGTTGGTATTATTACTGTCGATGACGTTTTTGACGTAATGGAAGAGGAAACAACCGAAGATATGGAAAAGATGGCAGCTATCACACCATCAGAAAAACCTTATCTTAAAACAGGAGTTTTTGAAACTTTTAAGCAACGTATACCATGGCTTCTTATCCTTATGATTTCAGCCGCATTTACAGGGAAAATACTGACATTATATGAATCTGCATTAGCAAGCTGTATCATTCTTACACAATTTATCCCCATGCTTATGAACACCGGTGGTAACTCAGGCAGTCAGTCTTCCGTTACTGTTATTCGTGGTCTCTCCATTGGTGAAATTGAATTTAAAGACGTTTTTAAAGTTTTAGGTAAAGAGTTTTTAGTTTCTGTTCTATGCGGCTTAGTTCTTGCAATTGCTAATCTTGCTAAACTTATTCTTATAGATCGCATAGCGCTTGATATTGCAATAGTTGTTTGCCTTACTCTTCTTGTAACAGTTATTGCGGCAAAAATCGTCGGATGCTTGCTTCCTATGGCAGCTAAAAAAGTAGGCTTTGACCCTGCAGTTATGGCAAATCCGTTTATAACTACTATAGTCGACGCACTAAGTCTTGTAATATTTTTCAACATAGCAACATACATTTTAGGTATCTGATGCCTGAAAGGAATGTTTGAATATGACAATTTTGGAACTTATTACGAACATAAACAAACAAATTAATACATTTTTATGGGACAAGCTCGGGCTTGTCCTTCTTATTTTAACAGGAATTATTTTTACTTTTGCAACACAATTTTTTCAATTGAAACATCTGTTTTTCTGGATAAGTCAACCCTTAAGAAACATAAAAAAAAGAAAGACAGACAATACACGCTCAGGCATAACCCAAATGCAGGCACTTTGTACCTCTCTTGCATCAACTATAGGTGTCGGAAGTGTTGTAGGTGTATCTGCCGCAATCAAATCAGGTGGTTGCGGTGCTGTGTTCTGGATGTGGACAGCTGCATTTTTTTCGATGATGACAGCATATGCAGAAAATGTGCTTAGCATATATTTTAGAGAAAAAAATAAAGACGGAATATGGCAAGGAGGAACAATGTATGTTTTAAAAAATGCAGCCAAAACGAAAAAACACTTCAGAATATTATTTAAAATACTTGCCGTATTATTCTGCATATTCTGTATTTTAGCCTCTTTTGGTATAGGAAATTTGGGTCAGATTAACAAAATAACAGAAAACCTGATTTATTCCTTTCCTGTCTCACAATTATCTGACCGAACCTTTTTTAATATTCCTGTATATAATCTAATAATTGCCTTTGTGCTTACTTTTTTATGTGGATTCATAATTACAGGTGGTCTTAAAAGAGTTGCAAAATTCGCTGAAAGAGTAGTTCCTCTTATGGTTTTATTTTTTGTTTCAGGAAGTCTTGTTGTAATATTTTATCACAAAGAAAACATTACTTTTGCCATAAATTCTATTTTTACGGAAGCTTTTTCTGTAAAAGCTGCACTTGGTGCTGCGAATGGTATAACTCTTAAACATATTATAACAACAGGTTGCAAAAGAGGTCTTTTTTCCACAGAGGCAGGAATGGGTTCTACCACACTTATCAATTCCTCCTCCAATGTTAAAGAACCTGCTAAGCAAGGAATGTGGGGCATTTTTCAGGTTTTTGTGGATACATTCTTAATATGCACAATAACTGCTCTTGTTATTTTAACATCAAAAGTTTCATGGAACCTGTCCGACTCAGTGATGGTTGCTGATGCATTTGCAACTGTATTCGGTGCCTGGGGAAATAAATTTGTTGCCATAAGTATTCTTATGTTTGCACTTACATCTACTATAGGTTGGTCTCAATATGCATCTGTTGCAGTTGAATATCTTAAAATCCCTTTACTGAATATAATTTACAAGGCTTTATTTATAGCTACAATCCCTCTTGGATGTATAATTACATCTGAACTTACATGGAGCATCTGTGATACATTTAATGCTCTTATGATGATTCCTAATTTGATTGCACTGATATGTTTGTTCCCCACAGTGATAAAAATACATAATAATTACTGCAACAGAACATTTAAACATAAAAACATTACACCCATGCTTTCCTTTGATAAGCATATACAAGCAAAGCATCAAATGGCCTTAAAACGAGAAAAAGAATAAGGCAGGGCCCGTATTTCCCTGCCTTGCACTGTTGCAAATCTGCCGAAGGAGCAGTTTGCATAGAGGATGTGAAATCACTTCACGCTTATATATTAACTTTTTATGTGTACAATATTCTGTACACATAATTTTTATTTATATAAAAAACTGCTTAAAAATTTTATTTTTAAACAGTTTATTTTTTATTTATTATCAAGTTTACTTAAGAATGCTTTTGTTCTCTCATGTTTTGGGTTATCAATAACCTCCTGAGGAGTCCCCTCCTCCATTACAACACCGTCTGCCATAAATATTATTCTGTCAGACACATTCCTTGCAAATCCGATTTCGTGAGTTACAATAACCATTGTAACATTCTCTTTTGCAAGCTGCTTTATAACTCTCAAAATTTCTCCTGTAAGTTCAGGATCAAGGGCTGATGTAGGTTCATCAAAAAAGAGTATTCTCGGTTTAAGAGCAAGGGCACGAGCAATAGAAACTCTCTGTTTTTGACCGCCTGAAAGCTGACAGGGATAATTATTAATCTTGTCTGTTAAGCCAACACGATCAAGAATAGAAAGAGCATTTTTTTCAATATCCTCACAAATTTGTTTTTTATTATCCTTATAGTCAGCACGTTCTTTGGCAAGTAGCTTTGGTGCAAGCATAACATTTTCAAGAACTGTATACTGAGGAAACAAATTAAAATCCTGAAACACAAGTCCGAAATTAAGCTGTTTACTTCTAATTTCCTTTGCTGATGCTTTTTTATGTTCAGCACCGTCAAAAAGAATTTCACCATCAAGGAAAATTTTTCCCTTATCTGCTCTTTCAAGAAAATTAATACATCTTAAAAGCGTAGTTTTGCCACTTCCCGATGAACCAATAACACTTAAAACCTCACCCTCCTGCATTGAAAAGTTTACGCCCTTCAAAACCTGAGTTTTACCGAAGTTTTTATAAAGATTTTGTATTTCTAAAATGTTCACAATATCCCCCCTACTCAAAATAGCTTAACTTTTTCTCAATACGACTAAAGAGTATGGTAAGCAAACCGTTGAATATGAGAAAATATATTCCCGTAGAGAAAAGAGGCCATATTAAACCTTTTTTTGTAAATCTTTCAGCACACATAATAATTTCAGAAACACTAATTACTCTTGCAAGAGATGTATCCTTAACAAGGGTTATTACTTCGTTACTTATAGGTGCTACTATTCTTTTTACAACCTGAAACAGCACTACCTTGAAAAACGCCTGTGTTTTTGTCATACCAAGCACCTGACAAGCTTCATACTGTCCTTTTGAAATTGACTCTATACCACCTCTGAAGATTTCAGAAAAGTAAGCTGCATAGTTTATTACAAACGCAATTAATGTCGCTGTCATTCTTGAGCTTATGGGCATATCAAAAAGCATACCCGGAGCATACATAACAACGAAAAGCTGGAGCATCAGAGGTGTACCTCTGATGATCCAGACAAAAGTTCTCGTAATCCATCTTATGGGAGCAAATTTCATCATTGAGCCAAATGAAATTATAAGTCCCAAAGGCAATGACATTAAAAGAGTGAGTACAAATATTATACAGTTTACATAAAAACCTTCAAACAGAGAAGATATAATAGGTAAAATGTTATTCATTTAATATCCAATCTTTCAAATTATTTTACTTTTGATACCATAACCTGCTTATTCTGCATATATGGTACTGAAATGCTCATATTTTCAAGTCTTTCCTGGGTAATTGTCATACCGTTCCAGATACAGTCGATATTCTTTGAATTAAGCTCGATTTCTTTTGCATCCCAGTTAATTTCAATAAAGTTTGCTTCAACACCTAACTTAGCACAAACTGCTTCAGCAAATTCTGTTTCAAAACCTACAAGCTTATTTGCATCATCATAATAGTTCATAGGTGCAAAAAGTGTAATACCGATGTTAAGTACACCTTTTTCCTTAACATAAGCAAGGTCGCCTTCAGTAATTTCTGTTTCGTTTGCTTTTCCGTCTTTAATAACAAGAGCATCAAGCTTATAGTTTTTACCGATAGCATCCATTGTTCCGTCAGCAGCAAGTTCTGCAATTGCAGCATTTACTGCATTTGTAAGGTCGCTTCCTTTTCTGAAAGCAATACCATATTCTTCAGGGCTGAAATCTTTACCCTCAACAACTGCTAAATCAGCAAAATCTGTGCCTTCACCTATTGAACCGATTGATGTTACATAGTCAACAATTGCAATATCAGCTGTTCCTGCTTCAACTTCCATCAAAGCTTTTGCCATTGAATCTACAGGAGTAAATTCAGCATTTGCAAAGAAATCGTCGCCTGTTGCAAGTTCTTCACCTGCTGAACCTGCTTCAGCAACTACTTTTGCACCTTCAACTGACTGTGAATAATCAACATTTTCATCTGTGTTTGTACCGCATGCAGCAAGTGAAAACATAAGCATTGCTGCAAGAATTAATGATAATACTTTTTTCATTTTAATTTCTCCCTTCGGAATTTATTACTCTACCATTTTATCACTTTACTTTAGTAAAGTCAATAGTTTTCATAAAATATTTTTTATTGTATAAATGTTTACTCTGTGGTATACTTTTAAGTGGTGATAATATGGTAATAAGACTTGGAAAATCCAACGAAAAAGAAGAACTTAAAAGCTTATGGAGAGAGGTTTTTGATGAAGATGAATTTTATCTTGAATACAAATTTGATAAAAACTTTAAACCATGTCAATCCGTTGTAGTTGTAGATAAAAAAATTATTGGAGCTGCCCATTATGATACGCTGTCCATAAATGGCAAAAAAGTTGCCTATATTAATGGTGTATCCATAAAAAGGGAACATCGCGGGAAAAATATTTCGTTAAGAATGATGGATTACCTGCATAACCATTTATTAAACGAAGGCTTTGCTTACTGCTTTTTAAAACCTGCAATTAACAATTATTATGAAAAATTCGGATATAAAACTGTAATTAGTGCCGCAAAAAGCAATTTGACTTACAAAGAAGTTCCTTCTTACAGTGTTACCAATTACGGTTATATTGAAATTTTTGAAGAGATGTGTAAAAAGCATAGTATTTTTCTTCCCCGCTCTGAAAAGAGATTTGAAAAAATTAAAAAACTGTATAATAACTATGATGGAGGAATCATTTGTTTTGAAAGAGAAAAAGAGCTTTTAGGATATGCTCTGTACGCAAAAGAAGATGAAAAAATTGTCATTGAAGAATCTGTTTTCCTCAATGACAACGGTTTTGATATTATGGGTAATTACTTTGAAAATGCCTCTGTAAACGAACTTGCTGTGATGATTAAAGATTTAAATGATAAATTTGATTATCCTGATGCATTTATTAAAGTTGTTTAATTGTGAGTGTATACTTTTTGATAAGTTCAAAGGGTTTGAACATTCTTTTAAACTGACGCAGTCCTGCTATTCCTAAATCAGGCCCTATATTAAAGTATTTTACTTCTTTAAATGAATTTTTTAATGATTCAACATAAATTGCTGTACCCAATCCTTTTATAAGGGGTTGGGTTGTTTTTTGATGGTATCCCATCAAGGTATCACCCAATATCTCACCTATAAAAAAAGCTGATGGTTTTGAATCCACGTATAAAATGCCTCCTTTTACAGGATACATATCATAATTATCAATAATTTCTTGTATAATATTTTTTTCACATGTATACTCACATAAACTGCATTCTTTTCTTAAGCACCAGTTTTCACAGACTTTCATACAATCATTTTTATTATGACTGTTTATTTCTTCATACAGGTAGTCGTTATTATTGACAAAGGCGTTGTATTGCTCTCTCTTGTGGCGGTTTTGATTGCCACTCATATTTAAAAATTCCTTTATCTCATAAAGGTAATCCCATTGTTTTTCATCAGTTTCTATTTTTATAACCTTATCTCTAAAAATATCAGTTAAAATACCTTTCTTTTTTTCCGATAAATATGCCATACGCAAAATCTTGTATTCGTCAAGAAGTTCTTTGACCGTTTTTTCAAAATTTTTTCCTTTGAAATCCCCTAAAATATTTGTATATTCTTGACCTTTATCTTCAAACCTCAAAACATAATAGTCATTCTTTTTAGCAAAATGTGCATTATCAATAGACGTATATACACAGGTAGGTGTAAAACCGTACTCATTAATTTTTTCATTTTGAAGATAAGGAATACATTCTCTGAAATTTTCCTTATTAACTTTCACAAAATTCATCAAATCACCAAAGGCTATTATACCCCTTTTCTTGTGATAAATCAATAGAAAATTTCAAAACAAAGTGGTGTAAAAATCAATGATTTTCACACCACTTATTTGCGATTTTGAACCTTTTTTACATCTCCTCTGTTAAACTTCAAGAATAACAGGAAGTATCATAGGGCTTCTTTTTGTTTCTTCATATAGATACTGACTGAGAGAGTTTTTTATTGCAGCTTTGAGCGTTGACCAGTCATTATGATTTTTATGTTTGCACATATTTACTGCGTCAAGGGCTTTTAATCTTATATTATCCATAAGAGTTTCTGATTCTCTCACATAAACAAAGCCTCTGGAAATAACATCAGGACCTGCAAGAATATCTCCTGTTACAGAAGAAATTCCTAAAACAACAACTATAAGTCCATCCTCTGAAAGATGCTTACGGTCTCTGATAACAATATTTCCTACATCACCTACACCGTTTCCGTCCACAAATACTCTGCCTGCCTGTACTGAGCTTGTAATTTTAGCCTCCTTATAATCAAGTTCAAGAACCTGACCTATTCTCATAATAAAAGAGTTTTCTGCAGGAATACCCATTTTCTCGGCAAGAGAAACGTGTTGAACAAGATGGCGATATTCACCGTGAACAGGTATAAAATATTTAGGATTTGCCACAGAAAGCATCAGTTTCAATTCTTCCTGACAAGCATGACCTGATACATGAATATCAGCAAGAGCTTTATAAATAACCTCTGCACCACGTTTGAAAAGCTCATCAATTACTCTGGCAATAAGTTTTTCGTTCCCCGGAATAGGACTTGCTGAAATTATAACAAGGTCGCCTCTCTTAATTTCAACATTTTTATGATCACAGCTTGCCATTCTTGATAATGCAGCCATAGGCTCTCCCTGACTGCCGGTGGTAATAATCACAAGTTGTTCATCTTTATATCTGTTTATTTCAGAAATATCAATAAATGTTTTTTTAGGTGCTTTAAGGTAACCAAGCTCCATTGCAGAAGCAACTACATTTTCCATACTTCTGCCTGAAACAGCAACCTTTCTATTATGTTTAACTGCTGAGTTCACAATCTGCTGAACACGGTGAATATTAGATGCAAAGGTGGCAACTATAATTCGTGAATTACAGTTTACAAAGTAGCTCTCCAAAGTTTCACCAACAGTTCTTTCGGACATAGAATAGCCTGGCTTTTCCACATTTGTGCTCTCAGACAAAAGTGCAAGCAAACCTTTTTTACCTAATTCTCCTATTCTTGCAAGGTCAATAATTTCACCATCGATAGGTGTTGAGTCTATTTTAAAATCCCCCGTATGCAAAACCGTTCCCACAGGAGTATGAAATGCAACAGCTACTGCATCTGCAATAGAATGGTTTGTTCTTATAAATTCAATACTGAAAGAACCAAGCTTTATTATATCTCCCGGGCAAACATCATAAGTTTTTGTATTTTCCAAAAGACCGTGTTCTTTTAATTTATTTGCAAGTATACCCAAAGTCAGCTTAGTTCCGTAAACAGGAACAGGAACATCCTTCAAAAGATACGGAATTGCACCTATATGGTCTTCATGTCCGTGAGTAAGAACTAACCCTCTGATTCTGTCTCTGTTTTTCAAAAGATATGAAAAATCAGGTATTACAAGGTCAATTCCAAACATTTCTTCATCAGGAAACGCAATTCCGCAATCAAGAATAATAATATCGTCTTCATATTCAAAAACAGTAATATTTTTACCGATTTCTTCAAGACCACCTAAAGGAATAATTTTCAATTTTGATTTTTTTGTCACAATTTACCTCTCTTTCAATATACAAAGCACGAAAGAAAAACCTCTTTAAGAGGGTACCTCCTGCTATTCAAATTTAACATACATTTCCATCTGTCTTTGGAAATTACCAATTCCGAACAATAATTTCAAACTCCTTCATTTAAAGGCACAGATATCCATGCATAAACCGTCCATTAATAAGTAAGTTCAGTATACCATATATTTACCCAATTTGCAACTAAAATATTCCAAATAAAAAAGCTGAAGTGAAAATTCACTTCAGCTATATTTATTAAAATTCAGGATTAATACATTCCCATTCCGCCCGGCATACCGCCGCCAGCAGGAGCAGGTGCTTCAGGTTCAGGCTTATTTGCCACAACACTTTCCGTTGTAAGAACCATTGCTGCAACTGATGCTGCATTCTGAAGAGCACTTCTTGTTACCTTTGCAGGGTCAACAATACCACCCTTAATCATATCTTCATATTCTTCAGTTGCTGCATTAAAGCCTACACCTTTTTCAGAAGATTTTACTTTATCAACAACAACAGAGCCTTCTAAACCTGCATTTGCAACAATCTGCTTCAAAGGTTCTTCAAGAGCCTTTTTAACGATCATTACGCCTGTCTTTTCGTCTCCTGACATTGTTTCAAGAATTTTGTCAAGAGCAGGAATTGCGTTAATATATGCAGTTCCACCACCTGGAACAATACCTTCTTCAACAGCAGCTCTTGTAGCAGCTAAAGCATCTTCTACACGAAGCTTCTTTTCTTTCATTTCAGTTTCTGTTGCAGCACCTACTTTAAGAACTGCTACACCACCTGAAAGCTTAGCAAGTCTTTCCTGAAGCTTTTCTCTGTCAAATTCAGATGTTGTTTCTTCAATCTGAGCTTTAATCTGATTAATTCTGTTTGTAATTTCCTCAGTTTCACCTGCACCGTTTACAATTATAGTATTTTCTTTCTGAACTACAACCTGACCTGCACGACCAAGCATATCAACTGTTGCTTCCTTAAGGTCGTATCCGAGTTCTTCTGAAATTACCTGACCACCTGTTAAAATTGCGATATCACGAAGCATTTCTTTTCTTCTGTCGCCAAAACCAGGAGCTTTAACAGCAACACAAGTAAAGGTTCCTCTTAACTTGTTAACAACCAATGTTGCCAAAGCTTCGCCTTCAATATCTTCGGCAATGATAACAAGCTTTTTACCTGACTGTACAATCTGTTCAAGTAAAGGAAGAATTTCCTGAATGCTTGTAATTTTCTTATCTGTGATAAGTAAAAGCGCATCGTCAATAACAGCTTCCATTTTATCTGAATCTGTTGCCATATAAGGTGAAATATAACCTCTGTCAAACTGCATACCTTCAACAACATCAACACATGTTTCTGCTGTCTTTGACTCTTCTAAAGTGATAACACCATCTGTTGTTACCTTTTCCATTGCATCAGCAATAAGTTCACCGATAGCATCGTCTGCCGCTGAAATTGCAGCAACTCTTGCAATATCTTCCTTGCCCTTAATCTTTTCGCTGCCTGATTTGATTTCTTCTACAACGATTTCTACAGCTTTTGACATACCCTTCTTAACAATCATCGGGTTTGCACCTGCTGCTACATTCTTAAGACCTTCTCTTACCATAGCCTGTGCAAGAAGTGGAGCAGTGGTTGTACCATCACCAGCTACATCGTTTGTTTTTGTTGAAACTTCCTTAACAAGCTGAGCACCCATATTTTCAAATGGATCTTCAAGTTCAATTTCCTTAGCAATAGTAACACCGTCATTTGTGATTAACGGAGTTCCGAATTTTTTGTCAAGAACAACATTTCTTCCCTTAGGACCAAGTGTTACCTTAACAGTATCAGCTAATTTATTAATACCTCTTTCAAGGCCTTTTCTTGCTTCTTCGCCAAATAAAATGTCTTTAGCCATTTTTGTTACTTCCTTTCAAATATTAATTATAAAATCTTAGCAAGGATATCATCCTGGCTTACAATTCTGTATTCTACGCCATCAAGCTTAACCTTTTTACCTGTATATGAACAGATAACCTTATCACCCTTAGCTACATCCATAGAAACTAACTTTCCGTCTACCATTTTACCGGGACCTACTTCAACAACCTCTGCAATTTCGGGCTGTTCCTTAGCTGTTCCTGTAAGGATAATTCCTCCTGCTGTCTTTTCTTCTGCTTCAACCATTTTTATAACAACATTGTCATTTAAAGGTTTAATCATTGTTTTCTCCTCCTTCTTCTTTTAGCACTCAAAGCTCACGAGTGCTAACACTATATATTTTAACATTTTTTTAAAATACTTCAACTTTTTAAATTCGCTGTTATATCTATTATATGAACATAATTGGTAAATTATTCATCCAAAACTATATTTTTCTTAAATTTGCTTAGTTTTTCTTTCATTTTCTTCATTTTTCTTCGAAAGATATTCCAAGATAATCGTAAGCAAGCTTTGTTGCACATCTGCCTCTTGGTGTTCTGTTAATAAACCCGATTTGCAAAAGATAAGGTTCACACACGTCCTCGACAGTATTGCTCTCTTCTCCTATAGATGCAGAAATAGTTTCAAGACCAACAGGCCCTCCAGCGAAATTCTTTATAATTGTAGTTAAGATTCTTCTGTCTATGTTATCAAGGCCTAATTTATCAACCTCCATCATATCCAGCGCAGTATCTGCAATTTCCTTTGTTATAACGCCACTGCCTTTAATTTGTGCATAATCACGTACCCTCTTTAAAAGTCGGTTTGCAATTCTCGGTGTTCCTCTTGAACGCATTGCAATTTCTTCGGCCCCATCCTTTTCAATTGGAATATTGAGAATTGATGCAGAACGTTCAACTATAGAAGAAAGCTCCTCTTTGGTATACATTTCAAGTCTTGAAATATAACCAAATCTGTCTCGGAGCGGTGATGAAAGCATACCTGCTCTTGTAGTTGCACCAATCAATGTAAATTTAGGTAATGCGACACGAACTGTTTTTGCAGAGACACCTTTACCATAAACTATGTCAATAACAAAATCTTCCATAGCAGGATATAAGATTTCTTCTACACTCCTGCTCAGACGATGTATTTCATCAATAAATAAAATATCATTGGTATTAAGATTTGAAATTATTGCAGCTAAATCGCCCGGACGCTCTATAGCAGGTCCTGAGGTTACTCTTATATTTACGCCCATCTCGTTGGAGATTATACTTGCAAGGGTAGTTTTACCAAGTCCGGGAGGTCCGTAAAGAAGAATATGGTCAAGAGGCTCTTCTCTCATTTTAGCTGCCTCAATAAAAATTTCAAGGTTTTCTTTCGCTTTTTCCTGACCAACATAATCACAAAGACGTCTTGGTCTTAAAGAGCTTTCTATATCTTCATCCTCTGTGGTAAAGGTAGAAGTTATAAGTCTGTCATCCATTTCCATTTATCAGTTTCCTCTCATATTTTTTAAAGCCTGAGCTACCATTTCATCAACAGTCCCCGTAAGATTGCTGACAGCTTTTTTTGCTTCCATATTTGTATAACCTAAAACAGTAAGAACTTCTGCAGCCTCGCTTCTCGGATCACTATCGTCAAAATCTGTACTAACTATATCTACATCTGCGTTTTCAGTTAAATCAAGAGAAATTTTATCCTTAAGCTCAAGGATTATTCTTCCTGCAGTTTTGGCCCCCACACCCGGAGATTTAGCAATAGCTTTAGCATCGCCTTTCGCAACTGCAACCTTAAACATATCAGGGGTCAATGTTGAAAGAATTGATATTCCTGCTTTGGGTCCTACCCCAGAAACAGTAATAAGAATTCTGTAAAGTTCAAGTTCATCTCTCGATAAAAAACCGTAAAGTTCCATCAAATCTTCTTTTACATTTAAATATGTGTATAACTTTACTTCTTTGCCGATAGCACCAAGCTTATTAATTGCAGAAGATGAAACATTAATCTTGTATCCGATACCACTATTTTCTACAACTACATAACCAACACCTGCGTATGTAAGTTCACCTTTTATGTATTCATACATTTATATCACCAAGCTTTCCTGTTAAACTGGAAGAATTTCCGTGGCATATAGCAACAGCTAAGGCATCAGCAGTATCATCGGGTTTAGGTACTGCCTTTAATTTAAGGAACATCTTTACCATCTGCTGCACCTGATTTTTATCTGCTCTCCCGTAACCGGCTACTGCCTGTTTTATTTGCAGAGGAGTATATTCGTAAATTTTCAGTTTTGCCTGCCTTGCTGCAAGAATTATAACACCTCTTGCCTGTGCAACATTTATCGCTGTTGTTGTATTAGTGTTAAAAAAAAGCTCTTCAATTGCAAGCACATCAGGTTTGTAGGCTTCTATTATCTGTTTTAAACCCATATAAACGGTATTTAATCTGTCAGGGAACTTTTCACCTGCCTCGGTAGTAATTTTCCCATAATCAACAGTTTTGAAATTTGCAGATTCATAATCTATTACCCCATAGCCAACAATTGCAAAGCCGGGGTCTATTCCAAGTATTCTCATAAAATTAACTCCAATCAAATAATATTATATTGATATTGGAGCAAAAAGTCAATAAATGCCACATAAAAATATCCTCTGAACAATAATAAAAATAACGGTGTAAAAACAGGTTTTACACCGTACAATATTTTCAGAAACTTAGTTAACTGTTCTTTTATCGTCGCGAACTTTCTGGAGTGCTGTAGAAATTGTATTTTCGAGGTCGTTAAGTGTTTTTGCAACATATTCTTTTGTTGCAAGACGCATATTTCTTGACTCGTTCTGAGCATTTTCCATAATTTCAGCGGCTTTTTCATTTGCCTTTCTTGTTATCTCATGCTCATTAAGCATCAAATTAACCTTATCAGCTGTCTTTCTGATGATTTCATCAGCCTCGTGCTGAGCCTCATCTAAAATCTTCTGTCTGTTTTCAATTACATACTGTGCCTGCTTCAATTCTTCAGGATAACGTAATCTTATTTGCTCTACAATTTCAAGCAGCTCTGATTTGTCATAAATTGCTTTATGGACAAATGGTATAGCCTTTGCGTCATCTATTGTCTCTTCAAGAAAATCAACAATATTTATCAAGCTTTCCTGTTCTTTATTCATTATAAAATCCTCCTGTGTTTATTTCAGATTAACTTTTTCTATTACTGCTTTTGCTACTCTTTCGGATACCAGCGAGTCAATTTTGCCTCCCAGTTTTGCTACTTCCTTTACGATGCTTGAACTAAGATAAGAATATTCCTGTCCTGTCATCATAAACAAAGTCTCAATGTCGGGACACAATTTTTTGTTTATCTGAGCCATCTGAAACTCATACTCGAAATCAGAAACAGCTCTAAGACCTTTTATAATTACACTTGCTTTTCTTTCGTACGCATAATCAACCAACAGTTTGTCCTCAAGCAAATGAACTTCAACATTAGGGTATTCTTTTACCTCTTCTTTAAGAAAATCCACGCGTTCCTGCATTGTAAACATCGGTTTTTTCTGAGAATTTACCGAAACTGCAACAATAAGCTTATCAAAAATGGCAGCAGACCTTTTAATTATATCAAGGTGTCCATAAGTTACAGGATCAAAACTGCCAGGATATATTGCTGTTTTCATTAACTGTCTCCTTTTTTATAAACCGTAACAAATACACGTCCGTATTTTGCTCTTCTCACAGATTTAAAACCATCGTATTCTACAGGTGGCTGCTCTGTTTCAAGTAAAATCACACCATCATCTTCTAAAATTTTTGAAAGTTGAGGAAAAATATTATCTTCAAGACCTTTGCTGTAAGGCGGGTCAAGAAAAATAATATCAAATTTCTCAGTGTTTGCATCAAGAAAGCTTTCTGCACTTTTAAGATGTGTAAAAGCATAATTTTCAAGCTTTGTATGTCTCAAATTTTCAACAACACAATCATAGGATTTTTTACTTATATCTACAAAATGACAAACCGACGCTCCTCGGCTTATAGCTTCAATGCCCAGACTTCCTGAGCCTGCAAAAAGGTCAAGCACCTTAGCATTTTCAAGATAAGGATACAGAATCGAAAAAACAGATTCTTTTACCCTGTCAAGAGTAGGACGAACATCTTTAGAGTCAAGCGTCTTTAATTTATGACCTTTGGCAATTCCTGCAACTACTCTCATAATCCCTCCGTATGATTGATGTGCATACAAACACATATACATAATACATTTTATACTATTAAAAAAATTTGTCAACCCTTTAAACGAAAAAAAACTTATTTTTTTTATTTTTTTACGTTTTTTTGAATAAAATTCAATTTTAATTTATGATATTACAATTATTATCCATATTATACATATTTTTTATACCAAAATCGATTAATTCCATTTCTGTATCATCTATTTCCAACGTTCTGTTTACAATCATTTCCCAAGCTTCCTTGGTTTTATATAAAAGCTCTACCTCTGAAACAGGATTGGAATTTTTAAGAGGCGGCAAACCACTTTGACGTGTACCGAAATAGTCGCCCGGTCCTCTCATTAACAAGTCCTGTTCACTTATATAAAATCCGTCTGTAGAAGATTCTATTACTCTCAGCTTACTTATTGTTTCCTGACTTTTAGTATTTGCAACAAGAATACAAAATGATTCTCTCGAGCCTCTGCCAACTCTTCCTCTTAACTGATGAAGTTGAGAAAGACCAAATCTTTCGGCATTTTCTATAACCATTAAGGACGCATTTGGTACATCGACACCTACCTCAATTACTGTAGTTGAAACAAGAACATCAAAATCACCGTTTTTAAATGACTCCATCACTGAAACCTTTTCTGTTTCTTTCATTTTACCGTGAAGAAGTCCAACTTTAAGTGGTTTAAGTTTCTGACTTAAAATATTGGAATATTCAACTGCTGCTTTAAGGTTTTGAGTATCACTTTCTTCAACCATAGGACAAACAACATAGCTTTGCCCCCCACTTTGAGCCTGTTTCTTTATAAAATTATAAATTCTTTCGTGCATACTCTCGCCAACAAGATATGTTTTTATTTGTTGTCTTCCTGGAGGCAGCTCATCAATTACAGAAACAGCAAGGTCCCCATACATTATTATAGCCAAAGTTCTTGGAATAGGGGTAGCTGTCATTACCATCAGATGAACATTTTCACCCTTTTCGATTAATTTTTGACGCTGTCTTACTCCGAAACGATGTTGCTCATCAGCAACCACAAAAGCAAGATTTTTAAAGGTTACGTCAGGCTCAATTAATGCATGCGTTCCTATCAAAACATCACATTCTCCACTTTTAGTTGCTTCAATTATGCGCATCTTTTCAGATTTTTTCACCGATGAGGTAAGCAACTCAATTTTTAAATGAGGCATAATTTCTCTGGCTTTAAGATAGTGCTGTCGCGCCAGAATTTCAGTAGGTGCCATAAGGGCACTTTGCATACCATTCTGTGCAGTTAAATATATTCCCTCCAGAGCAATAGCAGTTTTACCTGAGCCCACATCTCCCTGAATTAATCTTTTCATTGCTTTGCCTGATTTAAAATCAAGCTTTATCTGTTCCGATACTTTCTTTTGTGCATTGGTATAAGTAAATTCTAATTTTTCATAAAAGCCTTCGCTGTTAATAGTTTTATAAATTTTCCCACCATTTACCTCTACCGTACGCATTTTATAGAGGCCTGCCTGAAACAAAAACAATTCTTCAAAAACAAAGCGTCTTCTTGCTCTCAAAGCATTTTCTTCTGTTTCGGGAAAATGTACATTTTTAACGGCATCTACTATTCCCATCAAATTAAATTTCTGACGAATGTTTAATGGCAAAATTTCAGGCAATAAACCCGAAAATTTTTCCAAAGCCTCCCAAACAGCTTTCTGCATTACTTTTTGAGTAATTCCCTTTGTACTCTTGTATACAGGCAAAATTTTGCCTGTAAATGCTTTTTCATTTTTTAATGTTTCAACAGTAGGGTTACTAAGAACAAGTTTATTTTGATTTTTTGATATCTTACCGAAAAATATGTATTCTGTTCCTGAACGCAGGGTTTTCTCCATAAAACGATTGTTGTACCATACAACTCCTATTTCTCCACTTTCGTCAAAAACATTTCCCTGAGATATAAGCATTGACTTTCTGACTCTTATATTCTTGATTCTGTTTTTTAAAGTAGCTTTTACGCATACCTCCATCCCCTCACACAAACTGTCTATTGACACAAATTCGCTTCTGTCCTGATATCTTACGGGGAAGGCAAAAAGAAGGTCATAAACAGAGTTTATTCCCAATAGCGAAAATACAATTTTCCTTTTTTCTCCAACGCCACTTAAGTCAGTAAGAGGCATATTTAGTATATTCATATTCTGATTCTACCTTTAAAACAAATGCGGTGTAAAAATCTTGATTTTACACCGCTAATATTCTTACTCGATTGAAATATAGTAATAATATAGTGCCTGACCGCCCGGATATATATTAACCGAAACATCAGGATACTTTTCACAAAGCAAGCTTTCAATAGCTTCACTTTGCTCCTGAGTTACATCCTTACCTGCGAACAGTGAAATTTCTGATGTGTCCGAGTCAACCATGTTTTCAATAACTTCCTGGCAAATTGAATTAACATCTTCACCTACAGCTTTTATTTTACCTTCAACAAGACCCATTACATCGTCCTTGTGAATTTCCAGACCTTCAATCTCGCAATCTCTTGCTGCAAATGTAACAGAACCCGACTTAACCGACTGAGCAGCCGCAAGCATTGACTCCTCATTCTCCTGTGCTGTGTTATCTTCTTCAAAAGCCATTAAAGCACTTATTCCCTGAACAATAGTTTTAGTAGGAATAACTACAACATTTTTGCCGCTCATTTCCTGTGCCTGCTGAGCTGCCATAATAATATTTTTATTATTTGGAAATACAAATATTGTTCCGGCATTAAGCTTTTCTATTTCACTTATAAAATCATCTGTAGAAGGGTTCATTGTCTGTCCGCCTCTGATTATACCGTCGCAACCGAGTTCTTCGAAAAGCTGAACTATTCCATCGCCATTGGCAACGGTAATGAAGGCATTTTCTTTAAAAGGAACAGGTGCTTTCTGCTCTGAAGATACATCTTTTTTTACAGCATCTTCAGCATCACCATAACTCGAATGCTCGCTCTGTTCACGCATATTATCAATTTTTATATTAATAATAGAACCATGCTCCATAGCTTCGTTAAGTACAGTACCGGGCTGATCTGAATGCACATGCACCTTGATTATATCTTTGTCATTGATAACAAGAACACAATCACCAATACATTCGAGCGTTTTTCTCAATGCTTTCCAATTGGATTTTTTTGCTTTTTCCTTCTTAATAAGGAATTCTGTGCAATATCCGAATTTTATATCAGATGTATCAATTACAGCTTCTTTCTTAACAGTTACTGTTTCTTCATCTTCTGCTGAAACAACTTCTCCATTTTCAAGATAGTACAGCGCACCCTCTAAAAGAAGCATCAAGCCTTTGCCACCTGAATCAACAACGCCTGCACTTTTTAAAGCAGGTAAAAGCTCAGGAGTTCTTTCAAGAGATGCGTTTCCGCATTCAACAGCTTTTTTGAGAAATTCTTTAACATCATCGCCCTCAAATTCAGCAACACCCTCATACATTTCTCTCGCTACTGTTAAGATTGTACCTTCCTGAGGCTTCATAACAGCTTTATATGCGTGCTTTTGTGCATTATAAAGCATCTTTTTCGCAATATCAACATTAATCTCGGTAACATTTTCCAAAGCCTTTGCATAGCCACGGAAAAACTGAGATAAAATTACACCCGAATTACCCCTTGCACCACGAAGTGAAGCAGTCGAAGAATAAGACGCAACCTCTGAACAGGTATCGTAATCAACACCTGATAATTCTCTCTTAACTGCCATTATTGTGAGTGCCATATTTGTACCTGTATCGCCATCGGGAACAGGAAACACATTAAGTTCGTCAACAAGCTTTTTATGATTACAAAGGTTATTTGCACCTGAAATAATCATTTGCTTGAATACACTGCTATTTACAGTGCTACTCAAAACAACCACCTCCGTTATTCGCTGTCTTCATCAACCATAAGGCTTTCAACTGTTACAATTACAGATACAACCTCAAGTCCTGTAGACTGTTCAACTGCATACTTAACCTGCTCAATCAAAGATTCACAAGAGGAAGCAAGATTAACACCGTATCTGCCTATTACATGAATTTCAAGCTTAACCTTTGATGCATTTATACTAACCTTTACACCCTTTGCTGCTGCATTCTTTTTAAGAAGCGTTGCAAGTTCGTCCGCCTTTGAACGGCTTGCAAGTCCTACAATACCTACACTGTTGGCAAGTGCTGCACATCCTGCAATTTTAGCTATAACTTCTTCAGTTATTATTACGTCCCCATAACGGTTTATCTGTTTTGCGGGCATATTTTTCATCCTTTCTTATTCAAACTTTCCAAGAAATTTTATTTCAGGGTAAATCATAACCCCTTGTTTTTCAAAAACTGTCTTTTGACAATGTTTTATTAATTTATATATGTCAAGAGCTTTTGCATTTCCCTTATTTACTATAAAACCACAATGCTTTTCGGAAACACAGGCATCACCAATTGAATACCCTTTAAGTCCACTGTCCTCAATTAATTTTGCTGCAAAATACCCTTCCGGACGCTTGAACGCCGAGCCTGCACTCGGATAATTGAGAGGCTGTTTTTCAAGACGTCGTGATGCGAGCTCATTCATAAGAGCGCTTATTTCATCCTTATTTCCCTTTTCAAGCTTAAAGGTTGATTCGAGGACATATAACCTTTCGTCAGAAAACATACTGTGTCGGTAAGAAAGATGTGCATCCTTTCCATCAACACAAAAAACATTTCCTGCTTCATCGCAATATTCGACTTTTTCAAGAACATCCTTAAGCTCACCACCATAAGCTCCTGCGTTCATAACAACGCCACCACCGGCAAATCCCGGTATGCCTGAAGCAAATTCAAAGCCTTTAAGGGAATTGTTTAATGCAACTCCTGCGATTTTCGCAAGACTTACACCACAACCGGCAATGATTCTGTCTCCATCGCAATATACGTGGTCGATACATTCGGTAAGAACAACCACTCCGTCAAACCCATCATCTGAAACCAATAAATTTGAACCATTTCCAACAACTGTATATTCAAGAGATGTATCTTTCAGGTACTTTATAATTTCAACAAGCTTTTCTTTGGACTGAGGCTTTACAACTACCTTTGCTTCCCCACCTGTCCGAAAGCTTGTATGTTTTTTCATAGGTTCATTATACAGAACATTTGCATTACCGCAAATATCTCTTAATCTGTTCATTGAAACCTCCCGAAAAAATTTATTCATTTAAAAGTGCCGCTCCTATAATACCGGCATCATTTCCTGTAGTTGCAGCTACAATTCTTGTCTGAGGAACACCTGTCATATTTCCGTATATCTGAGACATTACTTTTTCTCTTAACGGTGCCAGAAGATTTTCCCCCTCATTTGCAACACCACCACCAATAACAAGGACCTCAGGCATAAAAATATTAATCATATTCGCTACACCGCAAGCAAGATAATTTATGTATGTTTCAACTACCTCGCAAGCAGCCTTATCGCCATCGTCAGCCGCTAAAAATGCTGTTCTGCCACTCCATTGGCCTTTTTCATTATAATATTCCCACATAAGAGAATCCTTATTCTGTTCAGCTTTTTCCTTGGTCATGCGAATTAAAGCTGTTGCAGATGAATATGCCTCCCAGCATCCTACTCTTCCACAGCTGCATGGAATACCATTTTCTTCGATAACAACATGACCAAGCTCAGCACCACAATAATTAAAACCACTGTAAAGTCTGCCGTTTATAATAATACCGCCGCCTACACCTGTTCCCAATGTTATCATAACAGCATTTTCGGTTCCCTTTGCAGCCCCTGCAACAAATTCTGCCCAGGCAGCACAGTTTGCATCATTATCAATATATATATCAACATTTCTGCCGAAATATTCAATCATCTTGTCTCTTATAGGCATATTATTAAAATCGAGATTGTTAGCATAAAGAACCTTACCATTTTTTTTATCAATGGTGCCGGGAGAACCGATACCTACCGACTTTATATCATCAAATGTAATTTTCTGTTCTTCAAGTAAATTCAAAACAATTTTACTCATTGCCTGAACAATGTATTCTCCACCTTTTTCTGCACAAGTAGGAACGCTTTTCTTTAAAATAATCTTTCCTTCTTCATCAACAATACCTGCCGCGATATTTGTACCGCCCAGGTCTATACCAACATAATACATAAGTTTAAACCCTTCCTGTTAATTATTTTCTGTTTTCTTAGCCATACCGTCCATAAGGCGCTGATTTAATTCCTCTGCTGCATTGTAACCCATTTTCTTCTGACGGTTATTCATTGCCGCAACTTCAATAATTACTGCCAGGTTTCTGCCCGGTCTCACAGGAATTGTAAGAGCAGGTATTTCTATGCCCAAAATTTCAGTATATTCGTTCTGCAGTCCCAGTCTATCATACTTTTTGTGTTCGTCCCACTGTTCAAGATTTATTACCATATCTATTTTCTCGGTATCTTTAACAGCACCCATACCAAATATTTTCTTAACATCCACGATTCCTATACCGCGAAGCTCTATAAAATGACGAATAATTTCTGGAGCTGAGCCTACAAGGGATATTGCTGAAACCTTTTTAATTTCAACTGCATCATCAGCAACAAGACGATGACCTCTCTTAACAAGTTCGATTGCCGCCTCGCTTTTACCTACTCCACTTTCACCTAAAATAAGAACACCTTCACCATATACTTCCACAAGAACACCATGACGGGTTATTCTTTCGCCAAGCTCTACATTTAAAAAGCTTACCATACGGCTTGAAAAACGAGAAGTATTATCTTCCGTTCTTAAAACAGGAACTTTATATTTTTCCGATGCCTGTTTCATTTCTTCAAACATATCCTGATTTCTTGTAATGACTACAGCAGGTATGTCTTTAGAGAACAAGGCATCAAGACGTTTTGCACGTTCATCGCTTTCAAGTCCTTGCATATAAGTATGCTCAACTCTGCCGAATAATTGAATTCTTGTTTTTTCAAAATAATCAAAAAAACCGCAAATCTGCAATCCCGGTCGATTAACATCAGAATTGATAATTTTAATTTCTGCAAGCCTGTCAGCATTAGTAAGTACTTCAAGCTTGAAATTCTCAACTATTCTTTCAAGACTTACCGAAAATTCAAAATTCTCCATAGCTTTTCTCCTGTCAAAAAAATCTTCGGTATTATATACCAATATTATTTTACAACAAAAATAAGAATTTATCAAGTGTTTTTGCATATTTATAAATCAATAACAAAAAATGCAGATATAGTAAACTATATCTGCGAAAAATCTGTTATGTATTTATCTGAAACTGATTTTATTTCTTCTGTAAGGTCGTCCGATGACTTATCATAAACACCTAATGTAAACATGCCTGCTTCCTTTGCTGTTTTAAGAGCGATAAAATTATCTTCTGCAAAAACACATCTGTCAACGGTTGTATTAAGTCTTTGAGCAGCCTTTTCGTAAATTATTGTTTCTGCTTTCGAATGTCCAAAATCATCAATAGACCAAACATTATCAAACAAATCAAATATACCTATTCTTTCAAGACAAGGGTCAAGATATATGTGTGGAGATGCTGTCAGAACATTTAAGCTGTACCCTTTATTTTTTAGCCTTTTCAAAGTTTTTGTTACATTCCTTTTTTCGGGAATCTCAAAACCATATCTTTGAGATAGTATATTATGATTATGCTCGGCTATTTTCTCAACGCTCATATTAAGTCCTAAAGATATGCAATATTTTGCCGCTCCGCTGTTACCAAGAGGAGTTATAATTTTAACAATATCATCAGGATAATCAATTTTATGTTCATCAAGAAGCTTTGTATAAATACCTGCCCATGTATCCATAGAATCAACCAAAGTCCCATCAAAATCAAAAATATAAGTTTTTTGTTCCATTTCGCACACACTTTCAATTATTTTCCATTGATTATAATAGAAAACTTTCGTTTTCTGTGAAATTAAACAAATCCTTTATCATACGCTGCAGGCGTATTTCATATTGCGAAGTAATATTTCACTCCCGAAGGGTATTTCACGAATCCTGAAAGGATTTATTTCATTGAAAAACGACTTGTCGAAACAAGTCGTCAGCCCGCTGACAAAGTCAAAGTCAGCGGGCTGACACCCCATAGGATGTTTTTTCGTTGGAAGAGCCGAATGATTTAGATGCCGTATATTTTTTAGGCGATATACTCGCTCACGCTCGTGCGATATATTTGCTTTGCAAATTCGATATAATCTCACTTCGTTCGATTGCGATATGATATAAAATTCCTTTATCTCGTTGCCGAAAGGCAACATATCGCATCGAAGATATATCGCGTACGAAGTACATATAACAAATTACGTCAGGAATTTATATCGTTAAAAAAGACATTTTTCAAAAATGAAAAATGTCTTTTTTTCTGGTGGGAACAATAGGGCTCGAACCTATGACCCTCTGCTTGTAAGGCAGATGCTCTCCCAGCTGAGCTATGCTCCCATAACTGTGTCGGAATTCCACTGGTAGCGGCGAGTAGACTTGAACTACCGACCGTTCGGGTATGAACCGAATGCTCTAGCCAACTGAGCTACACCGCCATATGAATTCCGACAGCTTTCTTATTATAATATAGTTACCTTAATTTGTCAAGTGTTTTTTGAAAAATTATTTTATTACTTTTCAACAGACTTCAAAAAGAGCTTTGCCTGACGCCTGTTTTTAAACTTAATTACTTTAACTCCTACAGCAGAATCCAACATTTGCTTATAATTTTCGCTGTGTTGCTTTTTGAACTTTATGACATTCCTGTAAAGTGATAATTTCTGTTTATCAAAATGTTCAGGACAATTACCACCCATATCAACTCTTGTTTTTCCGTAGTTTGCTATTATTCTTTTGGTTATTCCCCAAAGGCAAACAATAGTTGGAATGTCAAAATAAAAAACTGTATCGCAGTATTTTAATCTGTGAGGCAGAGTTCGGTTAAAGTTTCCATCAATAATCCATTCAGTTTTTTCTAATTCTTTTTGCAGTATAATGTCAAATTCCTCTCTATCAACATACTCCCAGTTTCCACTCCAAAATATTTTATCCAGATGCACAAGAGGTAATTTTGTTTTTTGAGCGAGTTTTCTTGCAAAAGTAGTTTTACCGCTCCCTGCATTTCCGATTATTAACACTCGTTTCATATTTAATCCTCACCGTTGATTTTGATGAGATTATATCATAAGTGCAACAACATTTCAATGCCATGTTTTTTTATTATAAAACAAATTTATCTATTTTATATCATTTGCTGTTACGAGTAGCATTAAATAAAGCCTCATGTATATTCCAATCACGGGAAACTAAAAGTTCTTCGGCTTCATTTTCATTTATCTTCAGTATTTCGCAAATCATAGCTACAGCTCTTTTCTTCAGTTTTATGTTTGATGGATTCATATGTGTCATATAGTTTTGCCAAGTGCATCCCATTTTAACAAAAACTGCAGTAGAAAACATATTAAGTATCATTTTCTGGGCACTTCCTGCTTTCATTCGGGTAGAGCCTTTGATGACCTCTGCACCTGTCAACGCCTCTATTGCTATATCGGATAAATCTGCCATTTCTGTATCAAGGTTGTTGACGATTGCTCCCACCTTACAACCACACTCTTTAGCTTTTTCCATAAATGCAACTACAAATGGTGCACGTCCTGCAGCAGAAATTCCGATAATTAAATCGTTTTTTGTACAGTTTTGTTTTTCAAATGCTGCAACACCTGCCTGGCGATTGTCTTCGCAACCTTCTGAGGCATTGGTAATGGCTTTTTCTCCTCCCGCAATTACAGCAGTTATGGTTTCTCTTGAAACACCATATGTCGGTGGACATTCTGCCGCATCGGCTACAGCCAGACGACCACTTGTGCCTGCACCACAGTATATAATACGTCCACCATTTTTCAAAGCTTCTACCCCTGCATCAACTAATTTTGCAACCTGTGGAATACAGCTCTTAACAATTGCAGAAACTGATGCATCCTCTCTTTGAATTATTCGTAAAATTGATTGGGTTGAACCATCTGCTATTCTGTCAGAACGAATATTTCGTGTTTCGGTACGAACATAATTATTATCCCCTTTTTTAGGTATAAAGCTGTTATAATAACGAGTGATGGCTATAGGATTTGTAATAGCCTTTCCTATGACAACAGCATCTGCTCCTATATTAAAGGCTTCTCTTATATCCTCGCTGCCCCAGATACGCCCTTCTGCCACAACCTTACAAGGAAGTTTAGCATCAACAATCTGAGATAACAATGTAAAATCAGGCACATACAATTCGTCATCGGTATGTAATGCACCGGGAATATATCCTGCCAATGTAGTGGATACTGCATCAACTCCCATATTTGCAGCGTTAACTGCTTCTTCAAAAGTTGAAATGTCTGCCATAACAGGAATACCAAGTTCTTCGTGAATACGACGAATTAGTTCTCTGCGTTCTTCTGCAATATCGCTGGGGTAAAAGGTTGCGTCAAGGGCAATAATGCTTGCACCTGCCTCGTATATTTTTTTAGCACCTTCAAAATCAGGTGTGATTACTGTTCTGCCTGTGGAGTCTTTACGTTTATCAATACCGATAATAGGAATTGAAACACGTTTACGCATAGCACTTATGTCCTCTACACCGTTGGCACGTATTGCTGATGCACCTCCAATAGCAGCAGACTCTGCCATAAGTGCAAGTGCCTGAGAATTGCGGAAAGGGTTTCCTTCAAGTGCCTGTGCAGACACAATTAATCCTGTTGGAAAGTCAATCATTTATCTTTCGCTCCTTTAATATATAAATCTTTTGCAATTTTAAAAGTTCCTTTAATAAGACCGTCAGAAACATAGTGTATTTTAACATTGGGCAAAATTTGACTTACTGCAGCTTCAAAATACTCTTTCCAGAATTTACAGGAATGAATAAGACCTCCCGTAACAACAATATTTGGAATTTCTCCTGTAAGCTTTTTCGCAGTACATACAACCAATTCCGAAAGCTTTTCACCGGAATACTTAAATATATCAAGAGCTGTTTTATCGCCCTTTTCTGCAAATTTTGCAACTATTTTCGACAGAGAGGCAATGTTTTGCCTGTCAAGAGGATAAAGATTTCCTCGTATCTGGTCTCTTTTGTCTCTGTAAACTGTTGGGTCATCAGTTGCAGAAAGGGGTCTTATGCAATTACACAGTTCCTGTGTGAGAGGAGACAATTCTTCTGTATTATCCAGTGCACGCAAACTCATACGAATTGCCTGAAGTCCGATATCATAGCCACTTCCGTCATCTCCTATATTTATTCCCCATCCACCTGTGATTACAAAACCATTATCCGATTTTCCAACTGCAATTGCTCCCGTTCCTGCCATAAGAACAATGGGAGCATTATATTCTTCTCCTAATGCATAGGCAGCAGTACCTTCTGATTCACGAAAAATTTTTAGTGGTGTATCAGGGAAAAACTTTTTGAAACAAAGTTTAACCTGCTCTGTGTTTCGTCCTCCAAGATTTATGGAAACAGCTCCGATATTTTCTTTATCTGGGATTTCGTTAATCTGTTTTTCAAGAGAAGGAAGTTCCAAAGTACTATCTACAGCACTTGCAATTCCACCTGAAACAGACTCATGTATTATATTTCCTTCTATGTCTGTTATTTTAAGTCGTGTATTGGTACCACCAATATCAGCGATAAATAGATGTTTCATATTTCTCCTTTCTTAAAACAATCCTTTTTTCAAAGCAACACCAAAGCCAAGACCCATAAGAATTTCAGCTACAGTCCATCCGCTTTCTATACAGCATGGCCCCCAACCCACATCGTGAGGCATACCATATATTTCCATACGCTTAAGGTCAAGGCATCTTGCCCATGCACCATCATTTTTTTTATCATCGCTTACAATTTGTGCATCTGACATAAACTTAGCTATATCTTCCCATTTTTTCAGGAAGATTACATCATTGGTTACATAATAAGCATAAGAAAACCCTAAAGGCAACCAATTAAGAGAATACAGCATCTCAGCTATTTCATTTCCATTATCTGCAAGCATAGAAGATTCTGTGCCTGCTGTTCTGCTTCTATATGCTGTATAGCCAGGGTCAACTTCGGTATATCCACCGGTTTTATGGCGATAGATTTCAAGACGCTGACAAACATCATAGAGCCATTGTTTATGTTCTTCACTTCCTGTAACCTGATAAAGGCACGCAAGTGGAAAAATGAGTCTGCACAATTCTTCCGTTTCGCTTATTGCACGCATAGTTTCGGGATATACTCCCATAATGGTTGACAAGCCTTTTACAGCCGTTTCCTTGTATATTTCCTTGTGGTTGAGCTGATATGCAAGAAGAAGTGCAGCGCTGTAGTAGGCATTACGATGTGCACAGTACTGATTTGAAGGTTTTGATGTCATTTCCTTTATTTTTTCATCAGTAAGATAGCTTGTATGAACACCATGTTCCATAAGTCCGTCAGTACCCGTTATACTGATAAGAAAATCAAGAGCTGCTTCAACCTGAGGCAACAGACTCATATCTTTGGTATACATCATATAAAATAAAGTACTGATAACAGCTCTTCCTGTATCATCTCCGTATACGGTACACCACGCACCTTCTGTCCATCTGAGCATTCCTGAAAATTTCCCTGTTTTAATCTGCATTTTATCAAAAATGAAACTCGAAAGATTCTTGTAAACAGCAAGGGATTCTTTGTTATTCGACAGAATATAATCAAAAAGATATGCACCTGCTATCTCCCCTACACAATCAACACGAACATTGTTTCTTTCAGCCTGAACACCATCAGGAGTAATTGGATGAGCCATACCCTCTCTTGCACCATCTTTTCCGTTGTCAAGAAGAATGTTGCATCCATCAAACCATGCCATTCCTCTGTCAAAAGTGCCCTGTGCATCACAGTTACTGCCAAGAGTATAGTATGGAGCGGGCATCTGTATTTGCTCTACTCCTAAATGATTAAGAATAATTTCAAGAATTCCACACCAGGATTCAAAAGGAGCAAATCTTGCTTTTACAAAGTTTGAAATACGAAATGAACATACAAGTCTGTTTTCGTTATAATACCAGAGTCGCCAGTCTCTTGTTGCAATCTCATCAGTTTTTATTTTTGACGCATCTATGTGGTCGTGGCTGACAATATGCCCACCATTATAGAGTATTGGATATGCATTATCAGGTAAAAAAATATGGTTGCACCCTCTATTTGCCTGGCTGTCAAGCAAATCACCAAATGTCAAGCTTTCGGTATCGCTTCCGATATATACATATCTGTTCATAGTATCACTCATAGAATCTCTGCCATCATTGTAATCATCACCATCGGTATAAGTATATCCAAGGCTTGCACACCATTCGTAGAATATCGGCTTACCACTTTCAGCGAACTCCTCCGTTTTAACACGAAGTGATGCACTAAGCACACGTGGTCTTGTATTCTCTGTTCCACAAAGCAAAGCTATAGCCGAATAGACAGATAAATCTTTGAGTTCAGCTTCCTTGAACGAGAGCATTTCACATTTTCCTGAGTTCATTAAAATATTGCTTAAATCACTTTTGTTATCACTTATAATCAATATAGACATATGTAATCCTCCTTGTGATTAATTGTTACATTAATATATTTTTATGTAACAATTATACATTTATATATTGTAAATGTCAATACTTTTTGATAAAAGTATTGCAAAAATAATAAAAACATTGTAGAATTAAAGAAACAATGTTACAAAAAATATTATTTCTGAACAGAAAGGTTTTATTTTACTATGAGGAAAGATCTTGTCCAATTTATCACAGAAAAATATACATCTATGACAAATAGTGAAAAAACTATAGCAGATTATATAATCAACAATCTCGAACACGTGCTTACCATAAGTGTGCAGGCACTGTCTGCAGAACTAAACATCAGTGTCGCAACAATTGTTCGTTTTGCTCAACATTTAGGCTTTGACGGATATAAAGAATTCAGGCTGTGTCTTGCACAACTTGGTAATGAACACGAAGATTTTATTTTAGATTTTCACAAAAACGAAAACTCCCCCGATGCACAGATTTCAAAAATGCTTATATCCTGTTCAGAATGTTTAAACCTTACACGTCAAAATATAGATTATGATACTTTAACTGATATTGTCCAGGCAATTCACAGTGCTGAAAAAATAGCCTTCTTCGGTGTCGGAACTTCATATATAGTTTGTCAGGATGCATCCGTTAAATTCAAACGAATAGGAATTAATGCAGAATGTGCCTGTGAATCAACATCGGCATCACTCATTTTACTAAACATGAAAAAAGGTGATGTGGTTTTTGGTATTTCTCATTCGGGAAACAACGAAACTGTAGAGAAAATATTAAAAATGGCACAAAAGATGGGACTGACAACAATTGCAGTAACAACTTTCAGCAACACTAATATTTGCAAAACAGCAGATTACACGTTATTTACACAAACAAGAGAAAGTCCTTTGCACAAAATTGCCATCACATCCCGTGTAAGTCAATTCGCTATGATGGATTCTCTGTTTATGGCATATCTTACAATCAATTATGACCAGTGTATCAGTAACATCGAAAAAACTCATGAAATAAGTGAAGGTTTAAAATAGAATATGCTTTAACTTAAAACTGCCCGGCTGAGTTTCAGCCGGGCAGTTTTTAATTTTTATAAGAATTTTGTTCAAGCTTTATATATTGGTCAGATTTCCACTTGCCTGTAAGGAAAATAACTGTTGCAAATATCAATTCAGTAATATACGCACCGCTAAGTGCTATATGCACCCCATAAATTCGAATTTCGTAAGGCAATACAGCAAACATAATATAAGCATATACAACATAAGAAATTGCATAAATCAAAGTTGAAATAAACATAAGTGTTCCTGAACCGACCGCCCTGAAAATTCCGTGGAAAAGGTTATTGAATACATTGAAAAGTATGAAAGGAAATAAAATTCTTATCGTATTAACACTCACGGTAAAGCTTTGAGCGTCGTTAACAGGATCTAAAAACAAGGCAGTAAACTGCTTGGCAAAAATCATAAAGAATGAAAGAGTTACGCCAAAAAATACCAATCCCTGCGTTGTACCGATTTTTATCCCTGTCTTTATCTTATCAATTTTCCCCGCTCCCATAGCCTGAGCCACAAAGTTTGTATTTGCTTTAGTTGAATTCTGATAAACTGCCAAAATTAAACTTCTCGCTTTATTTGCTACTGCATAGCCTGAAAGTGCTGCTGTTGCACAGGTGTTGGTAAGAGGCGAAACCAACGCAGTACAAGCATACATTGCCATCTGCTGAAACATTGATGGGGTTCCATAGTCTACCGACTTTTTAAACATTTCTTTATTGAATTTAATCCCTCTTATTTTTACCCCCATATTTTTAAACAGTTTTATATAAATATAAATATAAACAATTGTTGTAACCAATGCTGCAATTACCGTTGCCAGAGCACTATACCCGATTCCTTTGTGGAAAACGGATAAAAACAGATAGTTCAGTCCCACATTAATAATCCCTGTAATTACTGAGGCTGTAAGTGGAAGTTTGGTAAGCCCCAATCCGTTTGAAATATATGTAAATCCCCAGTTAAACTGAAAAACTATATATCCTAAAGCGTATGTTCTGAAATATAGCTCGGCATTTTGGTAAACCTCATCATTTACATTCAATATGTCAAAAATCTTGTCGCAAAACAAATTACATCCAAGTGAAATAATAATTGCAAAAGAAAGTGTAATCAAAAAATTCACTTTAATAACATTTAACATTTTTTCATATTCACTTTTACCAAAGAGCACCGAAACATATATTCCTATACCTGTAAGATATCCGAAAAAAATTGAATTTAAAAGCTCAATCAACTCAGCAGTAACTGCTGTTGCAGCAAATGCATCACTTCCGATAAACTTGCCTATCATCATTGAATTAACAAAACTGTATGATTGTGAAAGAAGTGCAGATAAAATAAGAGGAATTGCGAATAACAAATACTTTTTGCGCATATTCCCTTCATATAATTTTTCGATTTTCTTCATATATCTGTGTGCTCCTTGACTTTTATATTTAAATTAAGTATAATTTAACAAATAGGAAAAATCAATATTTGCGAAAATATTTCAAAATAATCAACAAAAATCACGAAGGAAGCGATTATATGTATCAACAGGAGAGAATGGACAAAATAATGAAAATACTAAAGGAAAATCACTATGTAACCGTAGATTTTCTTGTAAGTGAAATAAAATACAGTCCCGCAAGTATAAGAAGGGATTTAACTCTTCTTGAAAAACAAGGACTCATTACAAGAAGCTACGGTGGTGTTACATATAAAGATGCCAATATCTCTCCATTCAGATTTCGTCAGCACAGTATGAAATCCGCAAAAAACGCAATCGCTCAAAAAGCTGCAACCCTCGTTAAAAATGGTGATTTTGTTTTTATTGATGGTTCATCAACCACTCAATATATGGGACACTTTCTGACGGACAAGAAAGGTATAACCGTACTTACCTGTAATATGCTTCTTGCGGATTTTTTAAGCGAGCATGGCATAAACACTTATTGTACAGGTGGACAAATTGTGGAATACCCCGGAATTTTAGGCGGCAGCTATATGCTGGATACATTGTCAAAATTCAACATAGATATAGCTTTCTTTTCCTCCACCGCATTTAGTTCCAAAGGGCAAATTATATCTCTTGGTGAAAGCGGTTTGCTTAATCATCAATCATTAAGGAAGAATTCAAAGAAACTTGCATACCTCTGCGGAAGTGATAAATTTGATACTAACGGAAAATTTGTAAGTCTTACATTAAACGATATTGATTACTTTATAAGTGATAAAAATCTTCCCGAAAGTCTGAAACAAAATTACAAAACCACATTTATATGTACGAAATAGATACTATTTAAATATAAAGAATGCTCGCCTACTATTTGATAGACGAGCATTTAATTTATTTGATTTTCTCTTCTTCTGCCAGCATATTCTCGATGAATATCCCGTATCCTCTCGTTGGGTCATTCACAAAAACGTGTGTTACAGCGCCGACAAGTTTCCCATTCTGAATCACTGGAGACCCAGACACAAGTGATGTCAATATGGGACAACAATATTTTTTGCCACTTTGATTTCTTCATCTGTTGGTAAGGTCTGTGGCAGCGTATTTTTCATATTTAACGCAGCATATTTTGAGCCAGCATAATTATGATACGGCAAAACTTTTACCCTTGTTATATTTTGAAGCTGTTTTAAAGATTCTGCAATTTTTTCAATTTGGTCAGAATTATATTCAGGTACATATGGTATACGAATTTCTGTTTCTTTGCCCAAAGAATCGATATATTTAAGATTATCCAATATAATTTTATTGCTTTGTCCTGTGCATTTAACATGCACATTCTCATCAATTGCCTTAATATCATATAAAAATGTATCGGTGTAAGGCAAAACCTTATCAATACTTTCTTTTGGTACATATCCACAGGTATCAACTGCTGTATTTATACCTTCTTTTTTTAACATATGTAAAAGCTCTGCACAAAAATCTGCCTGCATAAGACATTCTCCGCCCGAAAGTGTTACTCCGCCGCCGCTTGTTTCATAAAAGTCCTTATCTTCAAGTAATATCGGCAAAAGTTCATCTACTGTCATTTCCTTGCCGTAAAATTTCAGTGCTTCGCCAAGACAAGCCTTTTCACATTTTCCGCAAGCAACACATAAATCTCTTTCAAAAATATGACCTTCTCGTGTGATTTTGTGTGCACCTGATGGGCATACAAAAACGCATTCGCCGCAACTGATGCACTTGTTTTCGTAATATGCAAGCTGAGGCTTAAAATCAATGCTTTCGGGATTGTGGCACCACACACATTTTAGTGGACAGCCTTTGAAAAATACCGTTGTTCTTATTCCGTCACCATCGTGTACAGCAAAATGTTTTATATCAGAAATTAATGCTTTCATTTAGCATTCTCCGCTCTTAAAATATATGCATCCTGCTCTTTTTTGCTCATATTATTCCAAAGAGTATTCCAACCACAAACTCTAACCTGCAGATTTTGATATTTTTCCGGATTTTTTTGTGCATCACGCAGAGTGTCTGTATTAAAAATATTGAACTGAATTGACTGACCGCCTTTGTTAAGATAGGTCATAAGAACACCTTTTAGCACATTTAATCCATCCTCGCCTTCAACTGCACTCGGGTGAAGCATAACATCAACACAAAACGATTCGTGATAATCAGACGGAATGAGCTTAGTCGCAGACTCAACCAAAGCCGTAACACCTTTTTTATCCATACTGACAACGGGAGAAGCATTTTTAGACAGTTCTTCTCCTTTTAATCTTCCATCCGGCAAAGCTCCGGTTTTTTCTCCCTGGTTTATAAAAGCACGGGCAGTGTGGAATATCGCTTTATACACACCGCCTCTGCCATTAGGTACATTATTCACCTTATTTGCAAAATAGCTTGCCATAGCTGATGCGTAAGTATCTGCCACAGCATCGTTGTTACCATATTTATGTGGCGATTTTTTTATTTGAATCTGTAATTTTTCGTAACCCTTCCAGTTAACTTCCAAAACCTTTGCAAGCTCAGACAGCGTTATTTCTTTTTTATCAAAAACAAATTCTTTTACCGCCATAATGCTGTCAACCGCACTGGCAAAACCGCAGTTAAGCATCGCATTGTTATTGAACTTAACACCACCGCCGTATCCGTCTCTGCCGTTTTTCAAAGAAGTTTCAATTGTCGCAGAATACATAGATGACGGATTTACAAATGCAAGAAAACGTTCTGCATCATTTGTGATTTTCATACTTTGCTCAATGAGATATTCCCATTGTTTTAAAAAGGCAAAATAGAAATCTTCAAATGTTTTGATTTCTGAAATCTCACCTGTTTTTACACCAACCTGTTTTTTAATCCCATAATCATACCCATTAGTAAACACAAACTCCACGGCTTTTGCCACATTTACATATCCCGAAGATGAACAAACCTCATTTGCCCTGACTCCTGTTTCATAACATCCTCTGATATCATAGTTAATCGCTTCTTCATAAGTAGCTCCATAACCCATTATAGCTTTTATCATAGCAGGCTCACAACAAAATACAATGCTGGCATTTTTTCGGCGAACCATATCAAAAGCTTTATTTAAGATTTTATCAGGTGTATTTTTATTTATCTTCAACTGTATTTTAGGGTTATAGATTTCAAGCTCATCATATACATCAAGAATTTCGTATGAAAGTTCGTTGTACTTCGTGTTGCTGTTTAAATCGGTGCCACCCATATAAAACGGTTGCCCCCAATAGTTGCCTATGGCAGACCACTGCATAAAAAAGTAAGATAAATAATTTCTTATATCCTCTTTTGTGCATTTCCCCGACTCCAGATCATTTTTATAAAATCCGTACAACGTATTATCAAGACCGTTGCCTAGAGAACGAACCTGATAACTGTCTATTGATTCAGATATTATAAAAAATATATAAATAAACTGTAATGCCTCATAAAAACAAGTTGGATGTCCATCACGAAGATTTTTTAAACACTCAGCTATTTGAGGTGCCTTTTCAAAGGTTAATTCGCAAGCAGTACGATACATTCTGTCAATTAAATCAATAATTGCTGTGTATTGAATTTCAATGCCATCGAAAAATGCTTCTGTTTCTTTAGTCATAGTTTTGTTCTCACTGTGCATTTTACGGTATTCTCTTGCTCTTTCACGAATGCCAACAAACCCTAATTCCATTAAAGATTTCCAGTCAGGAACAACATGATCATAGTCTGTACGTAGTGTTACTGCACCTGAATTGTTAAAATCATTGGAGCACTCCATAGTCTCGGGATTTCTTAAGGTGTGTGATTCTTTTTCCCATTTTTTGAAGGTGCTTTCGTTAGCTAAACGATTCAGCGAATAAAGACCTACAAAATAATCGTGCTCATTTATATACAAACGTTGATTTTCAAGAACATATTTAATGGCTTTTGCTCTTACAATCGGGTGAGGTAAATTTTCGTTCTCCTTCGAAAGCTGTTCAAGTCCTTTTAACAGTTCCTCATCAACTATCCCACTTTCCTCTATATAGCCTGTTCCGTGATATGCCATACGGCTAAATGCATCAAATTCTTTTTCGGGATCGTGATATTTTCGTTCAATAAAATATCTGTCTGCAGAATTAATCATATAATCTCCACCTTTCAAACGCATTTTAGCATAAAAAGAAATTTAATACAATGAATTAAAAGAAACATTTGACTTTTTAGAAACAAAATTATATAATAAATACGGTGATTATATGATTAATTTTATGAAACATGATTTTATTATTGATAAAATTGAGCTTGCATGTATAGTAAAAGCCGGAAAAGGTTCAATGATTCACAAAAACAGAGCAAGCAATGGATTGGCTCTGTTTTTAGGTGGCGAAAGAACTTTCTGCTTTGATGAGAAAAAGTTTAAGGTTACCAAAAACACAATCGTGTATTTTCCAAAAGGCTCAAACTACGTGATTAAAGAAAGAGAAGCTTCTGATTGCTATGCAATTAACTTTCAAATGCCTGATAACGTATTTTTTGAGCCGTTTGCATTTAAAATAAAAAATCTTAACACATATTTAGAAAACTTCAAAAACAGTCAGAAAATATGGGATAAAAAATCTACGGGGTATTTTTCGAAAGTTAAATCTGAGCTTTACAGCATAATTTACAATATGCAGTCAGAATATCTTATTCCGTACGGTAATTCATCTGTAATTAAGCCAGCTATTGATTATATACACTCGAATTATTATAAAGAGAACATAAGTGTTGTGCATCTGGCATCACTCTGCGATATCAGCGTTGTGCATTTAAGAAACTGCTTTATTAAAAATTTCGCCCTATCGCCTGTTAAATATATAAATTTTCTTAAGCTAACTCGTGCAAAAGAGTTGCTTGAGTCAGGAATGTATACTGTTGGTGATGCTTGCTTCTTATCCGGCTATAATGACGAAAGCTATTTTTCCCGTGAATTTAAAAAGTCTTTTAAAAAATCACCAAAAGAATATGCAAAAGCATCCCGTAAATAGCAGGATGCTTTTTCTGTCACTTTATTCTTTCAGCCTCAGCCAGCATATTCTCGATGAATATTCCATAACCTCTCGTTGGGTCATTTACAAAAACATGGGTTACTGCACCTATCAGTTTCCCATTTTGAACTAAAGGTGAACCCGACATTCCCTGCACGATGCCTCCTGTCAGGTTCAGGAGTGTTTTGTCGGTAATTTTAATTGTAAAGCCTTTTATAGTATTATCACCGCCACGAAGTATTTTACTGATTTTTACGCTATATTCTTTTACTTCTCCTCCTGCTATATTACTCAGAAGCATTGCCTCGCCCTCTGTAATTTCCTGAGAACTTGCAATCTCGATTTGAGGTGAATTGATATCTATGGACAGATTTCCTGCTATTCCGTTTGGTGAATTAGTTTTTATAGAACCTATAATCTTTCCGTTATTGCCGAAAGAGCCTGTTATCTCCCCTGTTTTACCTAAGGTCGGTTTTGTTATTTTAAAATTATCTGCAAAAAAACATTCTGCAAAAGAAATAGTAAAAGACACATTCGTATCAACATCATTTATAGGATGACCCAATGCCATAAACTTTTTGTTTTGCGTATCATAAAAAGTAACTGTTCCTATTCCTGCAGTACTGTCCCGAACCCAGAGTCCTGCTCTTGTAGTATTTTCTTTAGTTATATGTGGTTCTAATGAAACCGTAAGTTTTTTTCCTTCTCTTATTATATCTAATTTAACTTGTTTTTTATTTTGAATTTTTTCAGAAAAATCCGAAATCGAAAAGAGCTTTTTGTTATCTACGTGGGTTATATAATCACCCTTTTTTAATCCTGCTTCTTTTCCCGGAGAAACGTTTCCGTTATTCGTTTTTAATTCAGTTATATCTACTATAAGTATTCCGTCTGAGAAAAGCTTGATTCCTGCTATTTGCCCACCAGGAACAACTGTTCTTGGTGCGTAAACAGCTTCTGCAACGGACACATTATCTTTAAAGCCATTGAGACACGCGTTAAAAAAAAGCGCACATAAAAGAAAAATTATCAAAGATAAACAAATTTTCTTTTTCGTAATTATCATTCCTTTCATTTTTTATTTGATATTAAGTTTTGTAAATTTAAAATATATATGCTGTCAAATAAAAAAAGCATCTCCAAAAAAAGAGATGCTTTCATTGAAATGGTTTTATAAAATTATTGTCTTATGTCTTGTTACATGGCAGCTTATATTTACAGCAACAGGAAGTCCTGCAATATGAGTGGGATAAGTTTCTATATTAACTCCCAATGCAGTTGTTTTTCCTCCCAAGCCTGAAGGGCCGATGCCAAGAGCGTTAATTTTTTCCAATAATTCATTTTCAAGCTTGGCATAATATAAATTTTCATTTGACGTATCAATGTTCCTTGTAAGTGCTTTTTTGGCAAGAATTGCACATTTTTCAAAGCTTCCTCCTATTCCTACACCAACTACTATAGGCGGACAAGGATTGCTTGATGCTTTTTTTACTGTTTCAAGCACAAAATTTTTGACTCCCTCTTCACCATCTGATGGCTTTAACATTTTTACTGCACTCATATTTTCACTGCCAAAGCCTTTGGGTGCTATTGTTATTTCAATATTATCCCCGTCAACAATTTCATAGTGAATTACTGCAGGTGTGTTATCGTTTGTGTTTTTTCTTTCTAATGGGTCGCTTACAACTGAACATCTTAAGTATCCGTTTATATACCCATTTCTTACACCCTTATTAATAGCATCGGTTATATTTTCACCTTCAATAAAAACATTATTACCTATTTTCACGAAAAATATTGCCATTCCTGTATCCTGGCAAACAGGTACATTTTCATTTTCAGCAATTTTATAATTATTAATTATATCCGTTAAAATTTCTTTGGCAATTTGTTTATTTTCATCTTTATATGCTTTATCAAGTGCACATCTAATATCATCCGGAAGATAACAGTTTGCTTCTATACAAAGCTTTTCAACTGCACTTGCTATAAATTCAGAATTAATTTTTCTCATTTGTACACCTCTTTTAATTTACAATAACCATATCTATTTTACCATCCTCGGGGTATGATGCAACTATTTGAGTTTTTATTATATCACCTATACGGAAAATTTTTCCTGTTCT
Organism: Clostridia bacterium; assembly: GCA_045593265.1. Taxonomy (GTDB): domain Bacteria; phylum Bacillota; class Clostridia; order RGIG6154; family RGIG6154; genus RGIG8497. Next base: position 72,330 of record JAZNWH010000105.1, read on the forward strand.
TGTCCCAATAGCAGACAACGTTTCGCTGTCAAATTCGAAATAATCGTAATCAATATCCGCAAAGCGAACCAATCCTTCTACAGTATTAGGATATTCTACAAACATACCAAAAGAAGTAATTGATGAAATTACACCTTTTGTCTCTTCACCTATGTGTTCAAGGGCATATTCAGCCTTTTTGATATCCATAATATCCCGCTCCGCATCCTGAGCTACTATTTCACATTCGCTTGAATTTTCACTTGCCGAAGATACAAATTCTGACAACTTAAATATATCCTCCGGACTTAGTGTTCCTCTCAGTTGTTTTTTCAGTATCCTGTGAATTACCAAATCAGGATATCTTCTTATTGGAGAAGTAAAATGACAGTAATACTTTGAACCAAGTCCCCAATGTCCAAGACACTGTGGTGAATATCTTGCTTTCATCAGAGAGCGAAGCATCAAAGTTGAAAGAACCCTTTCTTCGGGCTTCCCCTGTGATTGAGTAATTAATTTATTAAACTGAGACGAATGAATTTCCTTTGCATTTTTCATATTATAACCAAGAAAACCAAGCATTTTTCTAAGGTTGTAAATTTTGTTTTCGTCCGGAGTTTCGTGAACTCTGTAAACAAAAGGCAGCTCACTCCAGAAGCTGTGTTCTGCTACAGTCTCATTACATACAATCATAAATTCTTCAATAATTGAATTAGAAATTGTGTTTTCTCTTAAAACTATATCAATCGCTTTACCATTTTCATCAAGAATTGCTTTAGCTTCCGGAAAGTCAAAGGCTATACTGCCTCTTCTGTCTCTTTTTTGGGAAAGAATTTTACTGAGTTCTTCCATATCCTTAAGCATCGACACTATTTTCGCATACTTTTCACAAAGACTCTTATCTCCGTTAAGAATTGCTGTAACATCGCTGTATGTCATCCTGAAATCTGACTTGATAACACTTTCTGATATATCATAATTAATTACTCTTCCTTCAATATCAATTTCCATAGTTACGGACATCGTGAGCTTCTCTTCATCAGGATTAAGAGAACAAGCTCCATTTGAAAGTGCTTTTGGAAGCATAGGTATAACACGGTCTGCGAAATAAACACTTGTCCCTCTTTTATATGCCTCTTTATCAAGCAGACTGTTTTCTGTTACATATTCACTTACATCAGCTATATGAACTGTAAGTAAATAATTATCATCCTTTTTACAAAGACTTACCGCATCATCAAGGTCTTTTGCGTCTGAACCGTCAATCGTTATTGTAAGAAGATGTCTTAAATCCTTTCGTTTCTTAAGCGAAATCGGTTTTGATGCTGACTTTTCTGCCTGTTCGAGCAATTTATCAGAAAATGTATCACGAATTCCATAATTGCGTATAACACTCATTACGTCAACGCCCTTTTCTCCGTAATATCCCAAAATCTCTGTAATAACACCTGCAGCACATCTGTCCTTATCAGGCCACCTTAAAATACGTGCAACTGCTTTCATTCCATTTTTGTATTTTTTACTTGCCGAATTTGATATAAATATATCGGAACCCAAATTTTCATCATCAGGAATTAAAAAAACAATTCGTCTGTTTATATGGATTGTTCCTACAACGCTGGTATTACTTCTTGACACTATTTTTACAACCTTGCCTTCAAGAGAAGCCCCTGATTGTTCTTTTATAACTTTAACAAGAACCTTGTCCTTGTTCATTGCAAAAGCAGAATGTTCTGCAGAAATAAATATATCATTAATACTTTTGTCATCAGGACGCAAAAAGCCGAACCCTTTTTTGTTTTTACAAAAGGTTCCTGATATCAGGTTTTCAGTTTCGCAAGGAACGTATTTGCCATCACGGGTTTTTATAATTCTTCCTTCGTATACAAGTTCATCAAGAAACTTTCCTAAAGCAAGCATATCCCCCTGAGGAACAGCTAAAATTGCAGCTATATCTTTATATTTCATAGGAACATATTCTTTATCGTGAAGAAAATTATCCAGCAATTGTTTTCTATCCATCTGTCCTCCAAATCAAACAATATAAAAAACAGGCTGTCCATTTCTGCGAAACAAACAAACCTGCCTTAATTAAATTTAAATTATGCTGTTAACACATAAAGTAACACTGACAATATAATAAACAATACAGCTAAAATTGATGTAATCTTGCTTAAGATACCGTCGATTGTTCTTCCTTTATTTTTACCAAAAAATGTTTCAGCACCACCGGCAATACTTCCGGGAAGACCCTGAGTTTTGCCTGACTGCATAAGTACTGTAATTATAAGAGCTATCGAAACAATAATTTGTACAATTGATAAGGCAATCTGCATTTGTAACACCTCCATAGTATTTGTAATTTTATCACAAAATATAAGCTTTGTCAACAGTTATCTTTTAAATATTTCGTTTTTATTAACAACTGTATACAGCATCTGTCCCAATAAACCGCAGGAAATAATTTCTCCTAACGCTACTGTAAACATAATAAACCCAAAACTTTCTTTTGCGCCATAAACATACATTAATACAAATGGTACTATAATTGCATTGGAAAGTATTGGTGGAACAGGAAGAAGCCATCTGTTTTTAATTTTTGATGTAAAATATGCTCCTATAAAAGTAGCAACACTGCCAAATACAATATCCCACAATGCACATCCTGTCAAAAGATTTGCAATAACACAACCTACCGTTAATCCAAGGACAGCTTCAGGGAAGAAATACGGAAGTATTGTAAGAGCTTCTGAAAATCTTACCTGCACTACCGAACCCGAAAGTCCAAATATTGCAGAAATCAGTGTAAGTACCACATACAAAGCTCCTATTGCCGATGCTTTTGTTAAATACTTGATTTTTTTGTTCATTTGTAAATTCTCCTTAGTTTTGTTTTGAGTGAGGATGGTTACGAACTCACTTTTATATTAATAAAATGTTGCTACTTCCTGCTCAGGTTTTTCTGAATATTCCATAGCTGTTACATACATTACAGGGCCTCTACCTCTGTAAATTTTATGTTTTTCAACTTTAATTTTTGCTGTAACTGTTACCCAGTCTTTTAATTTCAAATTCATCATTTCATCGCCGACACAAACAACACCTCGGTATTCTATGTCATCCACACAACATGTCATAATGTGTCTCCCTATTATTGCTGTGTTTTCAGGCATTTTTGCATCCTTTGCAACAATACCCTTAAAGCAAACCTTTTTACCATCGTATTTTGTAAAATCCTCTACCAGATCACGATACCATAAAGCATAATCTTTATCTTCTATACTTATTATATCTGCGTTGATATCAAATGGAAGAGGGTCTTCAATCTCGTCTATTTCCACAACGCCTTTTATGTTTTCGTAAAGAATTTCCGTTTTTCTTGATACACCTCTTACCAGCTTATGCAACTGGGGCTTTATATCATCGTCGTCAGCACGATTAAATACCACAAGCTCACAATTATTAAGCTTGTCTACAACCAGATTTCTCATATTTGCATTGTACTGCAATATAGTAGTAGCATCGGCAAACATAACCTCCTGATAGACAACCCAGTTATCAGGCATCTGAGTATAAAGATGAGGTAAATCCCACATACCGTTATACTCTATCATTACTCTTTCACAACCTGTTTCTTTCTCAAGCTTTTTTAAAGAAACCAGAGAAATATCTTCTTTATCATCTATCTCTCTGATAATAACATTCTTACACACAAATCTTGAAGGGTCGTATTCTTCTTCCCCGTCTTCACACATAAGAAGAAGCGTTTTTTCAGCATTGTTGAATTTTTTATCTTCCAGTGTTTCCTGAATGAATTTTGTTTTACCTGATTCAAGAAATCCTGTAAATAAATATACGGGTATCTCCATAACTTACTCCTTATTCTATACCAAATAACTCGGTGATTTTATGCTCATCGATTTTTGAACCTATTACACAAATTCTTCCTGTTATATCAGCTCCGCCTGAACGTACATCAGGTTCGCCCGGAACATAGTCAAAATGAATCCAACTTGAATCTTCTGCTTCTACAATTCCCTTTGCTCTCAAAATCATACCATATTCAGTTTCATCATTCAAAGCATTAAGTATACGTTCAATTTCTTCAACTGTAAACTTTTTAGTAGTTTCAGTTCCCCAGCTTGTAAACACCTCGTCAGCATGATGATGTTCGTGATGATGGTCATGACAGCCACAAGAACATTCTTCACCATGATGGTGCTCATGTTCATGATGATGCTCATGTTCATGATGGTGCTCGTGCTCATGGTGATGTTCGTGTTCATGGTGATGTTCGTGTTCATAATGATGACCACATACAGGACAAGCACTTTCCTGTTCGTCTTTTAATTTTTCAAGAACAGCATCAAGTGTAGACTCTCTTTCTATCGCTTCAAGAAGCTGTTTTCCTGTGAGCATATCCCATGGAGTCGTAACTATAACTGCATCTTTATTATGCTCTCTAATAAGCTCTGCTGCTTTTTTTGTTTTTTCCTCGCCTACTGTTTGAGTATGACTTAAAACAATACATCCTGCATGCTCAATCTGATCATTGTAAAATTCACCGAAATTTTTCATATACATTTTGCATTTTCCTGCATCTGCAACAGCAGTAAATCCATTTAACACCACATCATCGGCTTCTATATCTCTTACAGCTTTTATTACATCACTCAGTTTGCCAACGCCTGAAGGTTCAATCAAAATTCTGTCAGGAGAAAAATCTGCAAGAACTTTTTTAAGTGCTTCGCCAAAATCTCCTACAAGACTACAGCAAATACATCCCGAATTCATTTCTGTAATTTCTATTCCTGCTTCCTTTAAAAACCCTCCGTCAATACCTATTTCACCAAACTCATTCTCTATTAAAACAACCTTTTCACCACAATAAGCTTCCTGAATAAGTTTTTTAATGAGAGTAGTTTTTCCTGCACCTAAAAAACCTGAAAATATATCTATCTTTGTCATAACTTTTTTCCTCCTTTGAATCTTATAATTTGCAGCATACACTAAATACTAATTATACATAACTTTTTCATTCCTGTCAATTGCTCTTCATAACCAATCAGATAGAATTTAAAACACTTATCTTTTCGAAAGTTTTACTACTTTGTCGTGTATCAAATGCCAATTACCCTTATCATTAATTTTAATTGCCTTGTCTGTTTTATATAATGTTTTAACAGAATTATTACTGTAATCAACACTAACATAATTTGATAGATATTGATTAAGTTCTTTATGCAAAGGAATTGCCTCTTTTATCATATCAGGATTATTTTTCATAATTCTTAAAAGAAGCTTATAATCATCAATTAAATACTCTAAAAACATGTCCCTCTTCGGATAAATTGTATAATAAAAAACAAACTCTTCTTCTATCTTATCACAAATATTTATGGCATTAATTATTGAAGATTCAAAATATCTGTTAGGCTCATCATCTGAATACATATTCTCATACAAATTAGATAATTGATGTATATTTGAAATTATATAATCAGAAATATTCTTTGATATTCTTTGCTTGTTGTTTACATGCACTACATTAATTATTCCCAGAACAACAATCACTGCAACCAACAATGTAACAATTTTCTTCACTCTAATTACCTCCTCATTACAGCCATAATAACAGTCTATAACAAATATCGAAGTTATTCTTTAATGGTTCTATTTATATAAGTTGCGTATATAAGTGGCACTATTATCAAAAACATAGGAACTATATATAATGACATTGAATTTTCAATATTAAATACAGAAAGTGAATTCATTAAAGAATGTGTAATTATACAAGGGATGAGTGATTTACTTTTATAAAATATAATAACAAATAAATATCCGATTGAAAAAGCATAGCATATTTGCATTAATGTTGGAATTAATTCTGCACCGTTTAACAAATTAATTATATGTCCTATTCCAAAAGTAATTGCATTTACAATTATTGCAATTCTAACATTATCTTTTTCCATCATTTTAAATAAAAACCCTCTGAAAATTATTTCCTCAATAAATCCAACATTTATCATGGTTAGCACATAAAATACAATATCGCCTGTTGAATGATTTATGTTAATTCCATTCCACAAGTTTACAGTTGATATTAGAATTAATGGAAAGAAAAATAAATATTTCTTTGGATTTTTGATTTTGGTAATACCATAATATTTTGTCCTGCCCAAAGCAATCATCAATACTATTAAAAATACAGAAAAAACAGTATTAACAATTGTGCTTCTATAATCAATTAAACCGAAATTCTGAATACAATAAGAGTTTATAATCAGATAAAGTAAAACTAATAATATACAAAATAAAGTTTCATTCTTTTCAAATATTTTTTTCATAAGTTCACTCTAATCTTTTATATGATATTCTCTGTCTTTTTAACAAATTCAACATAATTCTTACAAGGCTTAAGGTTTAGATATAAACCATTATAGCAATATATTCACGAGCTTCGTGCTTTAATTTTCACTCTATTCAAATGCGATATAACTCCATTTTGCGACCTTGCGATATGAAATTTAGGAAATTCCTATTCAGCAACAATAAGAGCAATAAAAACAAGCATTTCATCACCGGTATTTCTAATTGAGTGCCCCTGCCCCGACGGGGTTAATGTTACCATTCCCGGAGCTACTTCAATTTTGTTTCCGTTATCATTATAACTACCTTGTCCCGAAAGAATAAAGTATGTTTCACTTTCTCCAACGTGCATATGATAATCCACTGCCTCACCCGGTTTTATCTGCACCAAAGAGAACGTTCTTATTCTCGGATCTGATACATCAAAGTCTGCAAGGTCAGTCATAAACATTTTTTCCCTGCCTTCATTATTTAACTTTGTTTTCGTTTTTAGTTGTTGTATTTTTTTGTGCATATTAAACCCTTTCTACAATTAAAAATTATATTTTACTTAAGCTTATTATATACGGGATATAAAGTTTAGCTTTTCTCAATTTTGATATCTGTTTCGTTTTTTCATACTCATTTACCGCAACCAATGCACCAGCACAAATATTTGTTGATATTTTACCATAATTATATTATAAGCAGGCAAAATTGTCAATGTATTGTATACGCCTTGTGTTCGTTTGATATTCCCTGTTTTAAGCTTGTATTAAGTTAAAAAAAGTCCAGAATTATCCGGACTTTCAGAACTTTTTTACAGCTTGTGAAATCAAGTTTATACTGTGGCAACTTTAGATAACAATTTCTCGATAAATATCACCTTTTCGTACTTTACATTTCAACAACAGCTTTTATTAGGTTTTTATCTTTAGATTTTAAAAGCTCAACTGCGTTTGGCAGTTCATCAAGGGTAAATGTATGTGTAACCATATCATGAACGTTTAATCTTCCACTTGCTACAAGAGTAACAAGCGAATCCCAACCTGCACAGTACTCAAGAATTCCGTGAAGTCTTAACTGCTTCATAAGCATTTTCATAAATGGAAACGAAATCTGTGCCTTTTCGTCAGGAATTCCGTAATATAAAACATCTCCACCTATTTTGCACACATCAAAGCAAAGTAATATACTGTCAACACTTCCGGCAGCGTCAATAACATAATCACAACCTTCTCCGTTTGTCAGTTCCATTACTCTTCCAAGTACATTTTCGTTCTGTGCATCAATGACCACATCTGCTCCAAAGAACTTTGCATATTCAAGTCTTTTTTCGCCCTTTGCAGAAACTATTATTTTTCCTGCTCCACTAAGCTTTGCCGCCTGTATAAACGCAATTCCTGCAGGGCCTGCCCCCTGAATCAACACACTGCTTCCGGGTTTAATTCCTATTCTAAGCACAGCACCAAACGGGCAAGCAACACTTTCAAGTATTGCCGCATCCCTGAACGGAATCTCTTCCGGTAATTTTACAAGACACTGCGCCGGAACTCTTACAAACTCAGCATATCCTCCATCATAAGGTGTATAACCTATCTCCATTCTGTCAGGACAAAGTTCCTTTCTGCCCCTTTTGCAAGCCGGGCATTGTCCACAGGAAATAATTGTATCAATTACAACTCTGTCGCCCTTTTTCCAGCCTTTTACACCCTTGCCTATATCTTCAATCTCTCCGGCAATTTCGTGCCCCAGCACATGCGGAGGCTTTGCAAGAGATATATTTCCTGAAATCATATGCACATCTGTTGCACAAACACCAACTGCCTTCACCTTTACAACAACATGACCTTCATCTGCCACGGGCTTCGGTCTTTCGCATATGCTGACGTGATTTATTGCGTCCCAAACCGCTGCTTTCATAATACTTCTACCGCCTTTATTTTATCTTTTTAATACCTCTGAACAATTCGTCAAGTTCAGCATACATAGAAAGTCTGAGAGCTCTTATTGCCTGTTCATCGACTACCTGACAATGCCCCATTGAAAAACCTCTCTGCTCAAAAACAAGCTTATATCCACTTGGGAACATAACAGAATCCGCAAGTCTTAGAAGTTTGAGTGCCTTACGGTTCAAATCCTGTGCCTCGGCAATATGTCCTGCATTAAAAAGCTCATATATTTTTGCATTAATTTCGGGAACAATTACCGAAAATGCCGTAACCGAACCCACGCAACCTGCAAGAAGCGCCGGTACAATACAGTCATCTGTACCTGTCATAAGTGAAAAATCCGGACGGTTCCTGCGGACTATATCTGCTTCGTGAGCTATCTGCTTCATATTTCCTGAAGAATCCTTCATGCCGACAATACGTCTTTCCTGAAGCAGTGTTTCAAAAGACGGAAGCTCTATAGTATTGGTAAACATCGGAATTTTGTAAAGAACAAGGTCGATAATATTCTGGTCTGCCATATACTTATAGTACCTTATAACATCATCCTGTTTCATGGTAAAATAATACGGTGGACAAATCATCGCAGCATCATATCCATACTCCTGCGCTGCCTTCAAATATTTTATAGAAGTTGCAGGATTGGGATCTGAAGCACCAGCAAGAAGTTGTTTCTTGCCACGAAGATGCTTCGCTGTAAACGCCATAAGTTCAATATTTTCTTCAGGAGAAAGACTTACAAACTCTCCCGTTGTGCCACAGGCAAAAAATCCCTGAATATCAGATTTTAATAAAAAATCCAATTGAATTTCAAATGCATTATAGTCAACTTTTCCCTCTTCGGTAAAAGGAGTTAACAGAACACCATATGGTCCTCTAAACATTTTCTTCTATCCTTTCACAATATATTCCTCTTTGTCCAGTGGAAGATTACACAATCTCTCATAACCATTTTCTGTAATCAAATAATTATTCTCAAGCCTTATGCCGAATTTCCCCGGATAATAAACTGCCGGTTCAAGCGTTACCACCATACCGGGCTTGAGCGTTTCTTCACATTCAGGAACAAACCTCGGCTCTACAACTATTTCCTCTGTAGGAAACGTACCTATACGATGTCCTGCATGGTGTGTAAAAGCATATTCCGAGCCGGTTGCTTTGCGAACAAGGTCCCACAAATCCTTACCCTTTTTCCCGGAGTACAGATTTGCCTCTCCTGCCTTAAGTGCATTTATAACCTGGTTATATGCATTTTCTTGCTCCCCCGATATTCCCCCTATAAAATATACACGGGTTAAATCAGACCAACAATTTTCTGCACAAATCTGCAAATCGAGTAAAACCACATCACCGTATTTTATGACACGGTCGGTAGGTAGCCCCTCAATCTCTGCAGTTCGCTCCCCTGAAATCAAATCGCCTTGCCAATCAGAACAAACACTTGTGATTACATCAGCAAGCTCCTTTTCTGTCATACCTGCATGTAATTTCTCTTTTACAGCTTTATGAACCAGGCTCTGAAGTTCCCACGTGGTCATTATTTCACCTCGTAATGTTTAAGAACATCCTCGTCAATTTCAACACCAAGTCCTGGCTTTTGAGGAATATTCACAAAGCCCTTATCATCAATAGCAAAATGCTTTTTAACAAGCTTCTTTGAAAGAACTGTTTCCTGACAGCAATATTCAAGCCAAAGAGCGTTAGGAGTAGCTGCAATAACCTGTAATGAAGCACTCATAAGTATGCCTGTCTTGAAAGCATGAGGAATAACAGGAATCTTATGAAGATATGCCATATCAATAACCTTTTTGGCAATAGTAATACCACCGCAACGACTGATATCCGGCTGAATAATGTCAATTCCGCAACCTGCAATAAGTTCGTTGAATTCAAACATTGTTCCAACCTGCTCACCTGCAGAAATTCTCATATCAACACTGTGAGTAAGTCTCTTATATGCTTCAAGGTCATCAGGAGTAAAAGGTTCCTCAACCCAATAAACATTCTCCTGTTCAAACTCTTTACAAAGTCGAATAGCCGTCTTTACATCTCTCCATACCATACCGATATCAATCATAAGCTGAGGGTCATCACCCATAGCCTTACGGCACATCTTTACAAGCTCAAGGTCTCTCTTGTCGCTCTGACCAAGTGCACCCCAACCAAACTTGATACCTGTATATCCCTGTGGAAGATATGTATCTGCAATTCTTTTAATTTCATCTTCGTTATCAGGCATAAGCACACTGCAGTATGCAGGAATCTTATCACGGAAAGCTCCGCCTATCAGCTTATGAACCGGAACACCAAGTTTTTTACCAAGAATATCCCAAATTGCCATATCAATACCACTCATTGCGTGGATAGCAACACTGCGTCGTCCATAATAGTTTGCAAGATTATACATCTTATACCAGATTTTTTCAACATCAAATGGATCTTCGCCTACAACTATATCACGAAGTCCCATACATACCATATGAGATGCCGGAGATTCAACTATTGCCTTAACTACATAAGGAGATGAGTCTACCTCACCAATACCGGTAATTCCCTCATCTGTCATAACCTTGATAACAACAGTATCCTGACTTCCGTCACCAATCATGCTAATTTCGGGTTGTCTTACGATTATTGCTTGTACGTCTGTGATTTTCATTAAATTTTCCTGCCTTTCTTTATTCTAGCACAGAAAGCATCCTTGCCTCTGTTATATGATTTTTTAATACATCTATAACCTTTTCATCTTTTTCAAGTAGCATTTTTGAAATAATCAAATGTCTCTCTTTGAGTGTATCCTTGATTTTTCCTGAATGACTGAAATTAAGCATAAACAACTCACGAATTACTGGTGCAATAGTCCTCCATACTTGTTTAAGCACCTTGTTTTCGCTCATATCAACAAGTATTTCGTGAAAAAGAGAATCACATTCAAGAAAATCCATATCATCTGCCATTTCTATGACTTTAATAAGTCGTGAAATATCCGTGTGATCTTTAACAAGAATATGCCTTGCAGCACTGCATTCAACATATGTACGCATCTCATATAAATTATTGATATCGTCATAGCTCAAACTGCTTATTCGCTTAGTACCATTGGGCATTACCCTAATTAGTCCCTCTTTCTCTAATACAGTAAGTGCTCCTCTCAATGCCGCACGACTGCACCCGTATTTTTCTGCAAACTGCAATTCTGTAATAGGAGTTTCATCTTTTAAGTTTTTAAAAATAATATCACGTCTTAACTGCTTTAATACAGCCTGAACCGTGCCACTTCTATTCATAGTGCTTTGCATATATAACATCTCCTCATTCAATTATATCTTAATATATAAAAATTGTCAACAATTTTTTATATTTGTTAACAACTTTGCGTATTGGTTTTTGATGTATATGTTGCGCCTTGACTATTCACTGCATCAAGGCAGAACTTCACTTACAAAGTAAACATCACAATCTTTAGATAACTTCACTTGCCTTAATTTTTAAACTAAAAATAAATTTTATTTTTCTTTAACAAGTGTTTGTATGCGCCAAGTGATACCAAACTGTCAAATGCCATTCCGATTCCAAACATCATCGCTATTCCCGTAAGAGTCGGAACCCAGATTTTTGTAACATATAATAAAAAAGCCGTTCCATAGTACAATGTATTAGTTACAACCGATTCGAAAAGCATATATTTTGTTTTTCCCAATCCGTAAAAAGTCGCATCAAAAACATTTTGAAATGCATACAATACATAAAAACCAACTAAAATCACAACAAGATTGTACAATTTATCTACATCCGTGAACAAAAGTACATTTGTCATAAATGGTTTCCACAGTGGCATAGACACAAGCCAAAATAAACAAATAACAGTTGTTATCGCAAAATATCCTAATGTTTTATTCTTAATAGCATAGCGATCAGTTGAAACATCTTTTTTTATATATTCACCCAGTTGTGTTATGGGCAAAAGTAACCATCCCCAAATAAAGTTATTTGCAACCCAATATGTACCTTGTTCGTTCACAACATTTACCATTCGTGAAATCATTACTATATAAGCAAAATTTCTTACAAAGGATTCAATCCCTGAAATTCCGCCGACTTTCCAAAGCTCTTTCATCCACGAAAATGAAAGTTTCTGCTTTGTAAAAAGAAATCCGTCTTCTTTATTTAGCAAAACCAAACTTATAATAAATATTGTTCCGTTTACAATAATATTTGTTATTGCGATTCCATTAACACCTAGTTTTAACGAGCAAGGAAGAGATGATACTAAAAGCATATCAATTACTGTACACAAAATTAACCGCGTTCCTGTCAATATATACATAAATTTTACTTTATTTAATGTAATCAGCACTACAAGAACAAAACTTGAAATAACTGAAAATATTAATGCTATACTTTCTATCCGTATATATGTTGCTGATTCTGCCAAAATATCTTTGTTAACAGACATAATCATAAGCATCGGTTTTATAAATAACATAATCAGCATTGCTAATACAACATATATTGAAAATGTAAACAAGAGACCAGTCTTAAAACAATTGCTAAGTTCTTTTTTATTATTTGATACTTTACCAACAAAATAATAAAGCGGTAATATTATTGATTCGTTTATAATTTCATACAGTAAATTTATCCAGGTAAGCTGTCCAGCAATAGAAAATGAATACTCACCCGGTAGTTGTCCTAAAAAGAAAACCCTTAAAGTTGTATATATTGTCGGAACTAATTGTATAAACATTAAAGAGATTATAAGCTTATAATCTATCAGTAATAAAGACCTTTTAATCTTACGATTCAACTTAATACTCCTTTCAACAAAAATCGACAGTGTTTAATTGCAATATGTAAGATTTAGATGCAAATAATTTTACAATCAACCATCAAGAAGTTTTATGATTTCTTGTAACTTTTTATCTTTTGTATTATCCGAATCTTGCCAATAAACGAAGAAATTTACAAATCTCTTCATGATATTACTTATATCAATAGATTTAGTTTTCATTATACTCGTAAGATATTCTATCACATTCTTATTATTTAATTTTTTAAAGAAACTCCTCATATATGCTTTTGAAACGTTTCTATCGAAAGCATAAAAGGTAATATCTTTTAGATTATCAAGAAAAAATCTATATTTCTTGTTTTCTGAAATATCATCAAAATCATTATTCATAAAATCGCTAACCTGAACAAATAATTCTTCCGTTACACTTTCATACTTTGGAAATTCTTCATTTAGCTTAACTTTTTCAAACTCTAAATATGACAAACAGTCTATTTTCATTTATTCATCTCCTATTCGACACCTTTCGACATCCATATTGCGAGGCATAAGGTTTAGATGCAAACCTTTTTGATAGCTGTTCATATCAAGTTATAATAAAAACATATAAATAAATTGGAATTTGTTTATTCTTTGTCAGGTTGTTGACCATCATGTGCGAGCCATTTACATTCGGTAATTTCCATATCTGTAAATGTAGCTTTAAATGAAGAATTTTCTGCACTGCAAGCGTAAACACCAAACTTAATTGTATCTTTCACATTAAACATGTGGCAAATACGCATTTGCTTGAAATTCACACCATCTGTTGAATTTTCAATACAAAAATCATCATCTCTGCGACTCAAACGAAACCATACTGACTTGATTTTTGCATCAACATCAACAGAAGACCAATCCGAATATCCATTGTTTGTTACAACGCTACCGAGACGTTGGATGTTTTCATTTTCGTACTCCATTGCCGCTTTAAGCCAATTTTCGCTGTCAAGATACATAACGATTCCACTTTGGTCATAACGCACCTTTGTATCAAACTCTGTCTTAACCACGAAAGAAAAGTATTTTTCATCGGTTTTCATTTGCAAAACAGGTGCATTATCATTTCTGAAATGATAATATGTTCGTTGCCACAAATCAGTATGCGGTTCTGTAATTATTTCGATTTTGTCTTCTGTGATTGTACATTGTTTTGGAGCTCTTGTCCATTTCATATTCTTTGTATTGATTTTCATTTTAGACACCTCTACAAATTCTCATTTATTATTTCGACTTTTTCGACAATCTTACTATACTCGTGTCAAGTCTGGTGAACAGTGAATAATAAGAACCATCACGAAATATAACGAAATCAAAGATTTCTATATTTCGGAGAACCTTGTTGTGCCAAGGCACAATAGAACCTACTAACTTTTCCCTATTTTTTCAACTGTATTTTTCTTGAACAAAATTCCTTAGAACCCGCAGGAATATTAGATTTTCCTGCCCGATATGTAAATATTTATTATCTACAAACTATTCTTTTAATTTTTGAAATTTGTCACAAGTGAAACATAGCAGAACTTTTTGCAAACAGATTAGAGGTTATAGCGACCAATAACATCTGTCAATGCTTTGGCCATAGACGCAAATCCAAAATCTGTTGGATGGCAATTATCCACAGTTCCCGAATCTTTACAAAGTTCAGTCAGTGCCTCTCCGTCAATAAAATATACATTTTTATCGCCAGATAAAACCGCATTACGATATGTTGTTTCAATTATGCATCGTCTTATTCTTTCATCATCGGTTAAAAAATGTTTTGGTCGAGACATCATTATCACAGGCAAAAGCGGGTTCTTCTTTCTTATTGCCTTAAACATTTTTTCGTGAGTTTTTTCAAGATGCTCAACGGTGGGAGCATTATAATCGTAATCATAAACAAAAATTGACATATCTAAATTCTTGATATATTCAATCATCTCATCTTCTGCCCTTGCATTTCCTGAAAAACCAAGATTTATGTAATCGTAATTAAAAGTTCTCGAAACAATCGCTTGATAGCTCATTCCCGGCCTTGATGCACATCCACCCTGTGTTATTGATGAACCGTAATATACAATCGGTTTATCATTTTTATATGCTGCAGCTTCTGATACATAAGCAGT
>JAZNWH010000106.1:0-30935 GCA_045593265.1 Clostridia bacterium
CTTATAGCAGATAAAAATTTAGAACCTGTTATTATTTGTGAATCGCCGGGAATGCAGGGTAAAGATGCTTTAACCTATAAAAAGATATACGAGGAGTGTTTGAATAAATGAAAATCATTGTAATTAACGGACCCAATTTAAATATGACGGGTATAAGAGAAAAAAATGTTTACGGTGCTCAAACTTTAGAAGATATAAATAAAAAAATACTCAAAAAATGTGAAGATGAAGGAATTGTTTGTGATTTCTTTCAATCGAATTGCGAAGGAGAACTCATTGATAAAATTCATTTTTGTCACGAAAATTATGATGGTGCAATATTGAACGCAGGAGCATATACACACTATTCTTACGCAATAAGAGATGCTATTCATTCTGTTGATACACCTTTTGTAGAAGTGCATATGTCAAACGTTCATTCAAGAGAGGAATTTCGTCATACATCAGTAATTTCTCCTGTGTGTAAGGGGGTAATTGCGGGCTTTGGACATAATAGTTATATGCTCGCAGTTGATGCATTGAAAGGAATTTTGAAATAATAATGGACAGAATAGAAAAACTGTTTTCTTATACAGATGAAAATTCCCTTGTATATATCACAAGTCCTGAAAATATAAGATATTTTAGTGGAGTGGATATAGAAGGTTGTCTTGTGATTTCTCAAGATGAAAAATTGATAGTTACAGACGGAAGATATACTGAAATTGCCAAAAATAATCCTTTTGGATACAATGTTACAGAAAGTATAAATCATATCGAAGTTCTCAAAAGGTATGATAAAACTGTTTATTTTGAACCACAAATTGAATATTCCACATATCAGAAACTAAAGGATGCAAATATAAATTTGCAGCCATTAAGTGTTAATATTGATATGCTAAGATGTGTTAAGGACAAAGAGGAAATTGAATATCTTGCGCAAGCTGCTCAGATAGCTCAGAAAGCTTTGGAAGAAACATTGAATGTAATTAAAGCAGGAGTAACTGAAAATTTTGTAAAAGCAACTTTGGAATACAATCTTGCTCTGTTGGGAAGTGAAAAAACTTCTTTTGATACTATTTGTATCTCAGGCGTTAAAACCTCAATGCCACACGGAACACCATCGGATAAGGTTATTGAAAAAGGTGATTTTATTACAATAGATTTTGGGGCAGTAGTTAACGGATATTGCTCGGATATGACAAGAACCTTTGCTTTGGGATATGCCACAGATGAAATGAAAGAAATATATGAAACTGTATTAAAGGCACAAATTGCTGCCACGGAGTTTATTAAAACGGGAGTAAAGTGTGCCGATTGTGATAAAGTTGCCCGTGATATAATAACAGATGCAGGTTATGGTAAATATTTTTGTCATTCTCTTGGCCACGGAGTAGGACTTAAAATTCACGAAATGCCCAATTTATCGCCTAAGTCGGAGTTGGTTCTTCAGGAAGGGAATGTTGTTACCGTTGAACCCGGCATCTATATAGAAGGAAAATGTGGTGTGAGAATAGAAAATACAGTTGTTGTAACAAGCGACGGATGTATTGAACTACAAAATTTTGGGAAAAATCTTATTATATTATAAGTTTTTTCCAAAAACACTTGAAAAAAAAGCCTTTTTAGTGTAAACTATAGTAAGATAATAATATTTGGAGGTTTATATATGATTACAGCAGGAGATTTTAGAAATGGTGTTACATTTGAAATGGAAGGAAACGTATATCAGATAGTTGAATTCCAGCATGTAAAACCAGGTAAGGGTGCAGCTTTTGTAAGAACTAAGATTAAGAACGTTATTACAGGTGGTGTAGTAGAAAAAACATTCAGACCTACTGAAAAGATGGAAAAAGCTCATATCGACAGAAGAGATATGCAGTTCTCATATTCAGATGGCGATCTTTATTATTTTATGGATAACGAAACATTTGATATGCTTCCTATTAATGCAGACCAGGTTGGAGACGCTCTTAAGTTCGTTAAAGAAAATATGGATTGTAAGATTCTTTCATATAAGGGTAATGTATTTGGTATTGAACCACCTACATTTGTTGAGCTTATGGTATCTGCAACAGAACCTGGTATAAAAGGCGATACAGCTACAGGCGCAACAAAGCCTGCAACCTTAGAAACAGGTGCAACAATTATGGTTCCATTGTTCATCAATGAAGGCGAAATGATTCGTGTTGATACAAGAACAGGCGAATATATGGAAAGAGCATAATTTCCGGCTCTTAATGAAATAAAATCAGAAAGGGTGTTTTAAATGGCAACATTAAAAGAAAAAGCAGCATACCTTAAAGGTTTGGCAGAAGGTATGGGTATTGACGAAGCTAAAAATGAAAATAAGCTTATCCTTAAACTTATTGAATTAGTTGACGATATGTCAGAAAGAATTGACGACCTTGAAGATTATATCGATGAACTCGATGCTAAGGTTGACGAAATTGATGAAGACCTCGGTGCAGTAGAAGAAGAATTCTATGATGACGACGAAGATTATGATGATTTTGATGACGAAGATGATTATGACTTTGACGATGATGATATCTATGAATTTTCATGCGACAAGTGTGGAGACAGCGTTTTCATTGATGGAGACTTACTCGACAGCGATGAACCATTAACCTGTCCTTCATGCGGAGAAGAAATTAAGATTCCATTAGAAGACTAATTGAAAAATTTAAAGCCTTTGCAAGCTAAGCTTGCAAAGGCTTTTTTGTTTTTTGATTTTTATTTATTTTAAAAGACTTACACCTGTCATATCAGCAGGCTTTTCAATTTCCATAATGTCAAGAAGAGTAGGAGCAAGGTCTGCGAGTCTTCCTTCGTTTAACTGTCCGTCTTTTCCAAACATAATCAATGGTACATAGTTTGTTGTGTGTGCTGTAAATGCTTCACCTGTTTCATCAAGCATCTGGTCAGCATTTCCGTGGTCGGCTGTGATTAAAGCAATACCACCTTTAGCATCAATAGCCTCAAGAACTTCACCAAGACAAGTGTCAACTGCCTCAACTGCTTTTACTGCAGCATCAAAGTCGCCTGTGTGTCCAACCATATCGCAGTTGGCAAAGTTTAAAATAATAACATCATAGTTATCAGAGTTAATTCTCTTAATCATTTCATCTTTAACTTCAAAAGCACTCATTTCAGGTTTTAAGTCATAAGTTGCAACCTTAGGTGAGGGAATAAGAGCTCTGTCTTCACCGTCAGATACAGCTTCCACACCACCGTTAAAGAAGAATGTAACGTGTGCATATTTCTCTGTTTCGGCAATTCTTAGTTGCTTTAAACCATGCTTGCTTATGATTTCACCAAAGGTGTTTTCAAGCTTCTCAGGCTTGAATGCAACTGTTACGTTAGGCATAGATGCATCGTACTGAGTCATACAAACAAAGGTAGGCTTGATTAACTCTCTTTCAAACCCGGTAAATTCAGGGTCAACAAAAGTTCTTGTTATTTCTCTTGCTCTGTCAGGACGGAAATTGAAGAAAATAACAGAATCTTCTTCACTAACTTTAGCTACAGCTTCAGCATTTTCTGTTACAACAACAGGAACAACGAATTCGTCTGTAACGTCTTTTTTATATGAGTTTTTCACAGCTTCAACAGGGTTTAAGCATTCTTCACCCTTGCCGAGCGCAATAGCATCATAAGCTTTTTCAACACGGTCCCATCTGTTATCTCTGTCCATTGCGTAGTATCTTCCCATAACAGATGCAATTTTACCAACACCGATTTTGTCAAGTTCTTTTTGAAGTTCTTCAACAAAGCCTGCGCCTGATGAAGGAGCAACATCTCTGCCATCAAGGAAACAGTGAACAAAAACTTTTGTCAGGCCCATTTTCTTAGCCATTTCGATAAGTCCGTAAAGGTGCTTATTGTGGCTGTGAACACCGCCATCGGAAAGAAGACCCATAAAATGAAGAGCGGAATTTTTGTCAAGACAGTTCTGCATAGCAGCTTTCAAGGTTTCGTTTTCTAAAACTGCACCTTCCTCAATCGCTTTAGTTATTCTTGTAAGCTCCTGATAAACAATTCTTCCTGCACCGATATTAGTATGTCCAACTTCCGAGTTTCCCATCTGTCCGTCTGGAAGACCTACATCAAGACCGCTGGCTGATATTTTAGTGTTAGGACAGGTTGCAAGAAGCTTATCCATAACAGGTGTTTTAGCTTCATAAATTGCATTTACTTTTGGATTATGGTTATCATTGATGCCATAACCATCTAATATAATAAGTGCTATAGGTTTAGCCATAAAATAATACTCCTTTGATAATCCTTTAATACTTTTTAATTTTTCCCAATAAAAGGGTGGGGCAAGCCCACCCTTAAAAGTAGCAAAACTTATTTTGCAGCATCAACAATTTTTGCGAAATCTTCGGCAACTAATGAAGCACCACCGATGAGACCGCCGTCAATGTTTTCTTTTGCAAGTAATTCAGCAGCGTTCTTAGCATTCATAGAACCACCGTACTGAATTGTGATTTCCTTTGCACATACAGGACAGTAAAGTTCGCCTAAGATTTTTCTGATACCGCCACATACTTCTTCAGCCTGTTCTGCTGTAGCAGTTTTACCTGTACCAATAGCCCAGATAGGTTCGTAAGCAACAACAACTTTTTTAGCATCTTCAGCAGAAATGTTTGCTAAAGCTTTCTTAATCTGAATAGCGATTAAGTCCATTGTAATTCCTGCTTCTCTTTCTTCTAAGCTTTCACCAACACATACGATTGGAACAAGACCTTTTGAAAGAGCCTTAATTGTTTTTAAATTAACAGTTTCATCTGTTTCAGCAAAATACTGTCTTCTTTCTGAATGTCCGATAATAACGTAATCCACACCAAGGTCGCAGAGCATATCAGCAGAAACTTCGGCTGTGAAAGCACCTTTATCTTCAAAATGAAGATTTTCAGCACCGATTTTTACATTTGTACCTTTAGCAGCCTTAACAGCTTCTGAAAGACAAACATAAGGTGTGCAACAAACAACTTCGCATGATGCGTTTTTTGTAACTTCGGCAACATCTTTAATGAAAGCAGCTGTTTCTGATGGAAGCTTATTCATCTTCCAGTTACCTGCAATAATATATTTACCCATTATAATAATCTCCTTTGTAATTAATTTTATTTATCGTCAAGTGCAACAATACCCGGGAGGTCTTTTCCTTCTAAGAATTCAAGTGAAGCACCGCCACCTGTTGAAATGTGGCTCATTTTTTCACCTAAACCTGCCTGGTTAACAGCTGCAACACTGTCGCCACCACCAATAATTGTTGTAGCATCAATTTCAGCTAATACCTGAGCAATTGCGTTTGTACCTTTAGCAAATGTAGGCATTTCGAATACACCCATAGGGCCGTTCCATACAACTGTTTTAGCATCTTTAATAGCATCTGAATAAAGCTTAATTGTTTCTTCACCGATATCAAGACCCTGCCAGCCTGCTTCGATACCGCCACGTTTAACAGTCTTGTGCTCAGCATCGTTGCTGAATTCTTTAGCAACAACTGTGTCAACAGGAATTAAGAGATTAACACCTTTTTCCTGAGCCTTTTTAACCATATCATTTGCATAGTCAATATAATCAGCTTCAAGTAATGAATCGCCAACTTCTTCTCCGGCAGCTTTCATAAATGTGTAAGCCATACCACCACCAATAATAAGTGTATCAACTTTTTCAAGAAGGTTATTGATAACTGAAATTTTGGATGATACCTTTGAACCACCAAGAATTGCAACACAAGGACGTACAGGATTATTAACAGCATTTCCTAAAAATGCAATTTCTTTTTCGATAAGGTAACCTGCAACAGCTGTGTCAAGGTACTGTGTAACACCAACGTTTGAACAGTGAGCTCTGTGAGCTGTACCAAATGCATCGTTTACAAAAATATCTGCAAGTGAAGCGAGTTCTTTGCTGAATTCGTCAACGTTCTTTGTTTCTTCAGCTCTGTATCTTGTGTTTTCGAGAAGAACAACATCTCCGTCTTTCATTTCACTTACTGCTTTCTTTGCATTTTCGCCTACTACATTGTCATCAGCTGCAAAAACGATTTCTTTTCCAAGCTTTGCTGATAATGCTTTTGCAACAGGTGCAAGAGAAAGTTCAGGCTTAGGTTCACCCTTAGGCTTACCCATATGTGAGCAAAGAATAACCTTAGCTCCGCCATCAATCAAATGCTTGATTGTAGGAAGTGCACCGTCAATTCTTGTTTCATCTGTGATGTTTCTGTCAGCATCAAGGGGTACGTTAAAGTCGCATCTTACCAGGACTTTTTTACCCTGTACCTGAATGTCATCAATAGTCTTCTTGTTCATAATAACAACTCCTTAAACTTTATATAAAAATTTTAATCAACAGTAACAATTATGCCATATGCTCCCGGACCGGCATGAGTTCCGATTACAGGACCAATATAAAACTGTTCGTCTTCGGGTGTAAGACCGTTTTGCCTTAACATATCCTTAAGAATTTCAGCTTTTTCGGGAACATCGCTGTGAAGAACATAAATTTTATGATTTTCAATTTCTGATGCAGCATTAACTGCATGTTCAACAATTTTGCTGTAAAACTTCTTTTCACCTTTAACTTTATCAATAGAGCTTACAAGTCCATCTTTAATTGTAAGAACAGGACGTATATCAAGGATACCACCTATAACAGCTGTGGTTGTTTTAATGCGTCCGCCTTTTTTTAAATAATCAAGGGTTTCAACACCAAAATAAACCTGTTGAGTACTCAATATATGATTGAGCTTCTGGACTATCTGGTCAGAAGATTTTCCTTCCTTTACCATTTTTGCAGCTTTTAACACAGAATATCCATAAGCAAAGGTAAAACTTTGAGAATCAACAATATGAATTTTTACATTTGTTTCCTCTTCAATAATTGACTTCGCAAGATTAGCATTTTGTAAAGTTCCGCTTGAACTTCCTGAAAGAATAACTGCAATTATTTCATCATATTCTTTTGAAGCTTCCCTGAAAGCTTCTTCGAATTCAAGAGGTGTAATTTGCGAAGTTACAGGAACTGCTCCTGTTTTTCTCAGAACCTCATAAAACTCTTTTGTATCCATATCGTATTTATCACGGTATGTTTTTGAGTCAATTGTAAATTTGATAGGAATAATTGTGATATCATATTCATTTGCAAGAGATAAAGGTACATCGCAGGGGCTGTCTGCCATTATTTTTATTCTGCTCATAATTAGCTCCTTTAAACAAATTTTTACAAATATATATTATACACTAATTAGAAAAAATTTTCAATCATATTTTTCAAAAAATGAATAAATTTGGAAAAAATATTAAAAATAATATTGAAAAAATCATTAAGGAGTGATATTTTATGTTTAATCTTGAATCAAGTCAGTATTTTTTATCATTACCTGTTAATATACAGGAGCAGATAAAACAGTCTTCGGTGAAAATTCAAAGCGAAGAACAGCTTAAAAGCATTGGGGAGTATTTGACTAAAAATAATCTCGGATAAATATTAAAGGAGCGGTGTCTCACCGCTCCTTTCAGACTGTCGAAAAAGTCGTTCTACCGCAAGTAGAATTATTTTTTTGAATTATACTAATTTATAGTTTTAATTGATAAAATTTAATAATACTACTAAAAAACGTCTATAAACATCGAGTTTACAGGCATTTTGCTTGCTTTTTGACGAACGGATTTATTGCCGTACAAACGTACTGTCTGCAACCCGTTCCCAAAATATAACTTTCTTTTTCCTTGTCTGACAGCGTGCCGATAGGTTTATCGACACGCTGATAATACTGCCAGAGGCAGTATTATTTTTTTAGGGGTGATTTTTTGATAAGAACAGACCTTGCACTTGAGGCAAAGGAAATGTACGAGGGGGAAGAGGCTGATTTAACCGAGGGCGTTGATGCTTTCGAGGAGGATTGCGACGGAGTAAAGCTTACCTTTGTTGAGGTAAAAAACAAAAAAGGAGAAAATGCTATTGGCAAAGCAAAGGGAAGATATGTAACATTGCAGATGCCTGAATTTTCACGGATAGGAAACGGATATTATAATGTTTGCGTAAAAAGTCTTACGGAGCAGATAAAACGTATAACAGGGGGAAAAGAAAACCCGTCTGTGCTTGTGGCAGGATTGGGAAACAGAAAAATAACTCCCGATTCCTTAGGTCCGCTTTGTGTAGAAAATCTTATAGTAACACATCATCTGAAAAAGATGAACATAAGCGGGATAGCAAATCTTGGAAATATAAGTGCTGTTATACCGGGTGTGCTTGGAATAACGGGAATTGAATCTGCCGATATAATAAAAAGTGTTGCATCATATGTTAAGCCGGATGTAATCATTTGCATAGATTCTTTGGTGGCAAGAGATTTTCAGCGTCTTGCAAATACAATTCAGCTGACAGATACAGGTATAAGTCCCGGTTCGGGAATAGGTAACACCAGAGCTGAAATAAGTAAAAAAACTACGGGAACAACAGTAATTGCTATCGGTGTACCTATGGTTGTAGAGGCAGCTACGTTGGTTTATGATGCAACAGACGGCAGGGATGAGAGCGTGTACAGCAAAATTAAAAAGAAAACGGGAGATATGATAGTTGCACCCAAAGAAACAGACGAACTTGTTATGCAAATGAGTAAAATTATAAGTACTGCAATTAATCTTGCTTTCCATAATATTCCTCAGGAGGAGCTTTATCTGTACACATAACTTAACTGAAAAATGAATATAATATACAAAAAGGACAACTGACTCTGCGGAGGGAAAAGTGTATAAGGGAAACAAAAATTATGAATTGATTGTAATTATTGTGCTTGTTGTTTTAATCAGCTTTACAACAAGCAGAATACAAATTGATATGGATACAGATATTAACAAAATAATTCCCGAAATGTTTTCTTTGGCGGCAGTTAATGCTGATTACCACAGACCAACGCTGTTGGAAGAATTTGATAATATGACAAAGAGTGAATATAAAGAAAAAGAGCCGGAAATTACAGAAGAAACTAAAAACGAAAAGCAGGAAATTAAAATAACCGAAAAAAAGGTTACTTATGCCTCTAACCCTGTAACATACGGAGACTATAAAAATATGGTGATTACAAACCATACAAATTATGAGATTGATTTAGAAAGTCTTATGGAAAATTACAAACCGCCTGTACGCAAGGATAACGTGCATATTCTTGTTATTCATACTCACGCAACGGAGGGATACTCGGACAGCGTAGGAAGCAGAACAACGGACACCAACAGAAATATGATACACATAGGAAATGTATTTACCGAGAGTCTTAAAGCTCAGGGCTTTAACGTAGTTCATGATGTAAAGCTTCACGATTATCCCTCATATAATGGTTCTTATGCAAATTCTTTAAAGGTTATGAACTGGTATATGGAGCATTACCCCGACATAGACATAATATTTGATTTACACAGAGATGCAGTAGGAAATTCCGATGATTCGAGAGTTAAATTTGTTACGGAAATTAACGGACAAAAAGCAGCACAGCTTATGCTGGTGGCAGGAACAAATGAGGGTGGACTTAATCACCCCGATTGGAAAGAAAATCTGAAATTTGGTGCAGGACTTCAGAATACAATATGCAGTATGTACCCTGATTTAATGAGAGCTGTTGATTTAAGAAAGGAACGATTTAATCAGCACGTTACAAAAAACAGTATAATAGTAGAAGTAGGCAGTAACGGAAACACACTGTCCGAGGCAGAGTATTCCGTAAAGCTTCTTGCAGAGGCTTTAGGTAAATACATAACATAAATTCAGGAGAATATTTATGCGTGTTAAGATAACAATTTTGTTGTGTATGGTGGCTTTGTATTATGGTTTACAGAGAGTTGATTATGTAACAAACTCATTTTTCGGCAATCCCGGATACGGATTATTTGACTCAGTTAAGTCTGATATGACACAGCTTTTGAAAAAAATTCAAAAAAATTAGGAAAAGGTGTTGACAAAACAAATGCTCTGTGATAAAATACTAATGTTCGAAACGCAGAAGTGGTGGAATTGGTAGACACGCTACTTTGAGGGGGTAGTGGTAGCAATGCCGTGCGGGTTCAAGTCCCGCCTTCTGCACCAAGAACTTTTTTTAATTCCATATAGCGGGATTGTGTAAGGGTAGCACGACAGACTCTGACTCTGTTTGTGAGGGTTCGAATCCTTCTCCCGCTGCCAAAAAACAACGAACACCATCAGGTGTTCGTTGTTTTTTTAGCCGTGAGGCTTAGGATAAGAACGCCGAAGGCGTTCGTTGAGACGGTCAAAATACGAAGTAGTTTGAACCGTCGTGTCTCGAACGAGCATTTTTTTCGGGATACCACCAAGGGTGGTCGAAAAAAAGTGAAGTGCAGAGTATCCTTCTCTCACTAAAAAAACAACTTGTACAACAATTAGCATGAACACCATCAGGTGTTCGTTGTTTTTTAGCCGTGAGGCTTAGTAAATTCCATTCATTTATTTACATGTAAAGTATTTTGTGATATAATTATAATACTATTAACAAAAAGAAAAGCAGTAACGGAGGTTTATTATGGCTTTAGAAAACAAACTCGGAATAACTGATTCATCTGAGCTTGCGCGTGAAGAAGAAAGAATAAGTAAGAAAAAAGCTATTGAACTTTACGATAAAGGTTTACTTGACAGACTTGAGACAGGCAAATTTTCTGCGCTCAGTTTTATTCATGAGTATCTGTTCGATGAGATTTATGTATTCGCAGGAAAAGTCAGGGATGTTAATATTGCAAAGGGAAGTTTTCGCTTTGCACCTGTAATGTATATTACCAGTGCTTTAGAACACGTCAGCAATATGCCACAATCAACGTTTGATGAAATTGTTGAAAAATATGTAGAAATGAATATTGTGCACCCATTTAGAGAAGGTAATGGCAGAAGTACGAGAATATGGCTCGACCTTATGCTTAAAAACGAACTTGGTAGGGTTGTTGACTGGAGTAAGGTTTCAAAAGAGGATTATCTGCTTGCTATGGAACGGAGCCCTGTCAAGGATATTGAAATAAAGTATATTTTGAAAAATGCTCTGACAGATAAAATCAATGACAGAGAGCTTTATATGAAAGGCATTGATAACAGCTACCATTACGAAGGATATACTGCATTCAAGGCAGAAGAACTGTAAGAATAGAATTAGAATAAGAAAAATATTGTAAAAACAAAATCTTTTATAAGCACTGCGAAAGCGGTGCTTGTGCTGTTTGAAATATAATTCTTGTTGTCAGAATAATTTAAGGATAGACTGTTTTCTGTTGTTTTTCGTCGTATTTTGTGATATACTTTTGTTATAAATAAGAACAGAGGGAAAATATGAAGACGGTTTTTATAATTAACCCGCAAGCGGGCAAAAGGAAAAACTTAAAAGCTTTTATTAACAATATAAAATGTCGCATATCAAATATTGATGATACAGAGATATATGTAACCAGGTGTGTTGGGGATGCCTGTTGTTTTGTAAGGAATTATTGCTTAAATTACGGACCAGCACGATTCGTTGCCTGTGGTGGAGACGGAACACTTAATGAGGTAATAAACGGAGCCATAGGTTTTGATGGTGTGCAGATAGGTGTTATACCGTCAGGAACAGGAAATGATTTTTTCAGAAATTTTGTTGCTTCAGCAGATAATAGCTTTGACGGTGATGTGAATTTAGTTAAGTGTGATGTAATAAAGTACAAAACATGCACAGAAGACGGGATTAAAGAAGGTTATTGCGCTAATATGTTTAATATAGGGTTTGATTGTAATGTGGCTGACCTTACAGCTTCAATTAAGGAAAAGCCTTTTTTATCAGGTTCGCTGGCATATTTTATATCTATACTTATTACGCTGATCAGGAAAAAGGGCAGTGATTTAAAAATAGAGCTTGACGGAAGATGTGTACATAACGGTAAATTGCTTTTAACATCAATAGCCAACGGTTGCTATTGTGGTGGTGGAATAAAAAGTAATCCTTACGCCTGCGTTACAGACGGGTATATAAATATTAATATTATAAAAAATGTGTCGAGAAGAAAGTTTGTCTCTCTTCTTCCATATTATATGAAAGGGACTATTTTCGCTCGGAAAAAAGCAGAAAACCTTATTTCAACAGAAAAATGCACCAATATTACAGTAACACCAAATGGCGGGAAAATGCGTATTTGTATTGACGGTGAGATTACCGATGCAGGAAAAACAGAATTTAAAATTTTGCATAACGCCTTTGATTTTGTTATTCCCTGTAAAATTTCCAATATAAGTGCAAATAACGTCTCGACAAAATGTTGATTGTATGGTAAAATATTCAAAACGTAAATATAAAAGGAGAAAAAAAGATGAACAGACAGGAATTATTAAAGCATATCGGTTCAGTTGACCAGATAGGCGGAATAAGAGATTTTACATTTAATGATGGAAAAGCAAAGGGTGTACGAGGAATAGAAATAAACACAGGCAACCTCCGTTTTACTGTTCTTCCTGACAGATGTATGGATATTGCTCAGGCTTATTATAAAGGAAATGCAGTAAGCTGGCTTTCAAAAACAGGCATAACTGCCCCTGCATTTTATGAAAAAGATGGCTTAAGCTGGCTCAGAGGTTTTTATGGGGGACTTATCACAACATGTGGCTTGAGAAACATTGGTGGACCTGTTGATGATATGGGTCTTCACGGAAGAATTGCAAATACGCCTGCACGTAACGTATGTGTTTATGCTGACTGGGAAGGCGATGAATACGTTATGCGTGTTTCGGGGGAAATGCGTGAGAGTGTAGTATTCGGCGAAAACCTTGTTTTCAAAAGAACTATTACTGCTAAACTTTTCGCTGATGAATTTACTGTTGAAGATACAATAGTAAACGAAGGCTTTAAAGAGGAAAACATTGCTCTTTGCTACCATTGTAATTTTGGTTATCCTTTGGTTCGTGAGGGTGCAAAAATGATAAATGTTCCTGATGATATTGCTGATATTTCAGCGCCTATTCATGGAAAAGAGGAAGAATGTATTGATGTTAAGCATACAGGATCTGTTGCGACAGCAGGTATAGAAAATGGGGAAATCGGTGCTTATATTACATATAAAAGAGACAACCTTCCTGATTTTCTTGTATGGAAAATGCTTGGCGAAAGTGAATATGTTGTAGGACTCGAGCCAAGAACAACTTCTTTTGGCGGAGAAAACATTATAAAAAATAACACGTATGTAAATATAAAGCCTTTTGAGGAATACAAAACAGACCTTAAATTTTCATTTAAGTCATTAAAATAATAAAGGAAATCAATGGATATTTTTAATCTTACTTTAAGACAGATGCTTATGATGTTTTTCCTTATTTTGTGTGGATTCATTTTAAGGAAAAAGAAAATACTCCCCGAAAATGCACATATAGCGCTGTCCCGTCTTGAAACATATATTTTCGTGCCGGCACTTACAATATTTAATCTGATGACTCAGTGTACGGTTAAAACTTTTGCTGAAAATTATCATCTGATACTTTACGGAACTGTTATATGTCTTTTGGGCATATTGCTTTCGTATCCTTTATCAAGAATTTTTGTGCCAGCAAGCAATTCTTCAAAGGAGCTTGTGTATCAAAGAAACGTATACAAGTATGCTATGGCCTTTGGTAATTACGGATTTATGGGGAATTTTATAATATTAGGTGTATGGGGAAATGAATTTTTCTATAAATATACACTTTTTACCTTTGGAATAAGTATTCTTTGCTATGCGTGGGGGCTTTATATATTAATCCCCAAGGAGCAGAATGCAAGCTTTACCGAAAATCTCAAAAAGGGACTTTTGACTCCGCCTATAATCGGAATAGTTATAGGTATGGCTGTGGGACTTTTGAATTTAAAATCTTACATTCCTGATTTCGTGCTTACAGCACTTGATAATTCGGGAGCGTGCCAGGGTCCTGTTGCTATGATACTGGCAGGCTTCGTAATAGGGGGATATAATTTCAAAGAGCTGTTGACAAATAAAAAGGTATACTTCGCAAGTCTTTTCCGTCTTGTTTTTATCCCTGCATTATTAATGGTCGGCTTATCTTTGATGAACGCGTCTGAAGAGCTTATGATTTTAGCACTTATTGCTTTTGCTACACCTTTGGGACTTAATACTATTGTTTTTCCTGCTGCGTATGGTGGCGAGACTAAAACAGGGGCCTCTATGGCTATGATATCTCATACTCTGGCAGTTGTTACCATCCCTCTTATGTATCTTGTGTTTATAGCACTTTAGAAAGGGAAAATATAAAGTCTTTTGGTAATAAAGACCAATAAATTTGTAACAATTAACGGAGTGTAACAGGGGCTATTATTATTGACAAAAAAATGCAAGTATGCTATAATTTTTTTATAATGATAACGAAATAAAAGGAGCAGAAATGATGAAGAAAGTTCAGTTACAAAAAATTCAGATTTGCAGTATCGTATGTATTGTGTTACTTGCAATTAGTATGTTAGCACAGTTTTTACCATACTGGCACGGTGAATTTACAGAAACAAGTATTGTAAACGGAGAAAAGATAGAGGTTACAGACACAGCTATTTCAATAGCTACATACGTTTGGTTCCCTAAGGACCATGTAAGATTCGGCAGATGGCTCGGTCAAGAAGCAGTTAAGATTGATCCCGAAGCATCAATGGATATTGATCTTAACGATTTTGTGTTTGTTCCTGCATTACAGTTATTACTTGGTTTAATCGGTATTGTTGCACTTTCAATTAAGTTTGGCAAATACCAGGCATCAATTATCACAGGTATTACAGGTCTTTTAGGCTTATGGGGATTTTTAACATCACCTTACTTAAAAGCAGGTTCACTTTGGTGGTTATTCCTTGTTATCAACATACTTCTTGTTGCAGCATGTGCGGTAACAGTTGTTCTTGGAATAATTGAAAAAAGAAAAAACAGAATTGTGTAATTAATAAATTATAAAATAACGGTCATCAGAAAGATGACCGTTATTTTTAGCGTTCAAGTCGCCAACTGAAAAAAACACACCTGATGGTGTGTTTTTTTCTGGAGCTGGTAATGCGACTTGAACGCACGACCCCTTCATTACGAGTGAAGTGCTCTACCGACTGAGCTATACCAGCAAATGTAATGAGGCATAGCCTCATTTTATGCTGCATTTATAAATAAAAACAACATAAAAGGCTGACAGCAAGCCAGCCCTGAGAACCGATATGAGAAATTATATAGCTCTTGTTACTTTGCCGGATCTTAAGCATCTTGTGCATACATTAACTGACTTAACGCTTCCGTTAACAATAGCTCTTACCTTTCTTACATTTGGTTTCCATGTTCTGTTGCTTCTTCTGTGTGAGTGAGATACAGTGATACCGAAAACAACACCCTTACCGCAAACATCGCATTTTGCCATCTATAATACACCTCCTTAATAACATCCAAAACAATGTACTCCTTATTGTAACAGAAAAATCCCTAAAAATCAAGGCTTTTTTAAAAAAATATTATAATTTAGAAAAAAATATCCTCTTATATTATGAAATATA
Organism: Clostridia bacterium; assembly: GCA_045593265.1. Lineage (GTDB taxonomy): Bacteria > Bacillota > Clostridia > RGIG6154 > RGIG6154 > RGIG8497. The sequence goes on from JAZNWH010000106.1 coordinate 15,518, forward strand.
ATCCTGTAACATAGTTAAAAAATTAAATTGATCCATTAAATCAAAGAAATATACGAACTTGATTTTTGGGGAATAATGTGATATCATATAATTGAAAATACAGCATGATGATTTTAACTTTTAATAAATATCATAATACTACGAAATGAGGCAAAGAATATCTTGTGCTTCTACTTGGGGCATGGAATAGTTTTTTGGATTTGATTTTTACGAAATACAAGGAAAAATCTATTTGGGGGAAATAACATTTTTCCCTGGATCCGGAACAGAAGAATTTACTCCTGAAGAATGGGATTATAAATTAGGAGAAATGATAAAGTTATAGGGAATGAGAATATGAAAATACTTATTGGGGCGGATATAGTTCCGACAAAATCAAATATTGATTTGTTTTCTGTAGGGGATATAGAACAAATTATAGACAAAGAGATTAACAATAAATTGGAGCAGGCTGATTTCCGTATTTTCAATTTAGAAGTGCCTTTTTCGGATGAAGAAGCTCCTATTAAAAAAAGAGGACCGAACCTTATTGCACCAACATCTTGTGTAAAAGGCGTTAAAGAGCTTGGCGTTAATCTTTTTACCCTTGCAAATAACCATATAATGGATCATGGTGTTTTGGGTCTAAACAGTACAATTAAAGTATTAAACGAAAACCAAATCAGTTATGTAGGAGCAGGTAATAATCTTTCTGAAGCATCAAAACCTTACATTTTAGAAAAAGATGGCTTGAAAATTGGTATCTATGCGTGTGCAGAACATGAATTTTCAATAGCAACTGAAAATTTTCCGGGGGCTAATCCATTTGACCCTCTTGAAAGCCCTGATCATATTACAGATTTAAAAAAACAATGTGATTATGTAATTGTACTTTACCATGGTGGGAAAGAGCATTATCGCTATCCGTCCCCCGACTTGCAGAAAATTTGTCGTAAATTATGTGATAAAGGTGCAGATTTGGTTGTCTGCCAGCATAGTCATTGTATTGGTTGCAAAGAAGAATATAATGGCAGTGTAATTGTTTACGGACAAGGAAATTTTATATTTGACAAACATAATAACGAATTCTGGAATTCAGCTCTTCTGTTGGAAGTTGATTTTTCAGACACTATGACTGTTAATTATATACCTCTTGAGAGAGATGGAAGAAAGATACACAGGTCTGAGAATACAAGTATATTAAATAATTTTGAAGAACGGAGCGAACAAATAAAATCACCTGGTTTTATTGAGAAAAAATATACAGAATTTGCAGTTTCTATGCTTCAGGGTTACTTACATACTTTCTGTGGAGTCAGCAAGATATACAGAATAATAAATAAACTGTGTGGGAAAAGACTTAAAAAGAAGATTAAAGAAAAACGAAAGCTGGCTATGAGTAATTTTATTGAGTGTGAAGCTCACAGAGAGCTTTTACTTACAGGGCTGAAAACTCCTGAAAAATAATATGAATGTATAAACCGTACTGCCGAAGGCAGTACGGTTTATTGGAGAAAGACCGAAATTGTTCTTGAAAAAATTCGCTTTTGTAGTATAATAATGCAGTAGAAAAGAGGCGTATTTCGTGAAAGAATTTAAAAATAATTCAAAAATATTTATAAAATGGATAATAATTGCATTTGTTGTTGGTGCAGTTGGAGGCATTGTGGGAAGTGTTTTTCATATATGCGTCGACATGGTTACGGAGATAAGAATTAAAAATTCATTTTTGATATATTTTCTGCCTCTGGCAGGACTTTTTATTGCAGGACTTTATAAGATTAGCAAGGCGAGCGACGGAGTAGATACAAACTGCGTAATTGAGGCAGTGCAGACTGACAGGAATGTACCACTGAAAATGACACCTTTGATTTTTATAAGTACTGTTATAACTCATCTTTTCGGTGGTTCGGCAGGCAGAGAGGGAGCAGCTTTGCAGCTGGGAGGAAGTATAGGATATAACATAGGTAAAGTATTAAAGCTTACCAAAAGAGAGCTTCACTTAATTGTTATGCTTGGAATGGGGGCAGTGTTTACAGCCCTTTTTGGCACACCTGTTACAGCAGTATTCTTTTCAATGGAAGTAATTAATGTGGGGATTATTCATTATACTGCATTGGTGCCTGCCTTTGTTGCAGTTATTACAGCTAAAATGATAGCAAATTTTATGGGACTTTCATCTGTTAATTTCAGCTTTGTAACAATTCCTGAATTTTCCCTTGAACTGCTCCTTAGGTCAGTTGTTCTTGCTCTTCTTTGCAGTCTTATTGGAATACTTTTTTGCGTTGTACTTGAAAAAACGGAGCATTATGCTCATAAATTGATACCCAATACTTTTCTGAGAGCGTCGGCAGGAGGTATTTTAATTGCTTTGTTAACTATTGTCATAGGTAACAATGATTACAATGGTGCAGGCATGGATGTAATAGAAAAAGCTATGAACGGACAGGCAGTTCCCTGGGCATTTATGTTTAAGCTTATTTTAACTGCAATTACTGTTGCCTGTGGCTTTAAAGGTGGGGAAATTGTTCCTGCATTTTTCATAGGCTCGACCTTTGGATGCACGGTTGCACCGATTTTGGGACTAAGTCCGTCGGTTGGTGCAATGCTTGGCTTTGTGTGTCTGTTCTGCTCGGCGGTTAACTGTCCTGTTGCTTCAATTATGCTTGCTTTAGAGGTTTTTGGAACAAACGGCCTTTTAGTCTTTTCAGCTTGCGTTGCAGTAAGCTATGTGGTATCAGGACGCTTCAGTTTATATAAGAGTCAGAAAATTTCATATTCGAAAATAGAAAACAAGTTTATAAATGAATAAAAAAATCACTTTCCGTATTTTGCAGCATACACTAATATGGGAGGTGAAGTTATGACAAATTTTGCTTGTGGATGTAACAGAAATCTTTGTATTACACTTGCAATCTTTGCAAGTATTATTATAGGTTTTGTTACTGCAATTTTAACTATTACAGCAACCATCGCAGTAGCTCCTGCTTTTTTGTGGGTTACAGGAGGTATAGCTGTTGTATTTTTAGGATTGCTTTTAGGTATTTCACCTGCACTTAAGGAAAATGGAGAAAGAAGATGTATTTGCAGAATTCTTCCTGTGTTTATTACAGGTGTTTTAGGAACAATTCTTGCGTCTGTTGTTCTCTTGGCAGTAACCTTTGCAGCAACAAGTGTAATAGGTGCAATTATTACGGGAGCATTGCTCCTTTTCTTTTCACTTCTTATAATCAGTACTACCTGTTTGATAAAATGCATAATAGGTTGTGGAGAATAAAAAAAGAGGGCGTTGCCCTCTTTTTTATATGATAATTTTTATTCCGGCTTCTCTAAAGTCGGATATTGTTTTTTCGTCTAAAGATGAGTTGGTTACAATGCAGTCGGCAACAGAAATGTCGGAGATTTTAACAAATGCGTTGTGGCGGAATTTTGAGTAATCGGCAGCAACGATACATTTGTCCGACTGATTAATCATTATACGGTCAACATCTGCTTCTTTATCATAATAGGTAGTAAAGCCTCCTGATATATCAATCCCGTCTACCGAGAGAATAAATTTGTCTGCGTGATAGTTTTTTATCTGTGCTACAGCGTCAGAACCGAAAGAAAACTGATATTTTGTGTTAATTGCCCCACCTATTAAAACTACGTTGTAGTTAGGATTGCCTGATGCTTCAAGGGCGATAGCTACAGAGTTTGTTACTATGTTAAGGTTATAGTCGGCAGGAAACTGCCTGAAAGTAAAAAGGGTAGTAGTTCCTGAATTAAGCATAATTGTATCGTTAGGCTCAATCATTTTTGCTATCTTTTTTGCAATACTTACTTTTTCCCAGTGATTTGTTTCAAGCCTTTGTGTCATATTCATACTGTAATATGGCTTGTATGAGCTTATAGCACCCCCATGAACTCGTGCAAGCAGACCTTTCTTTTCCATATCCGAAAGGTAGCTTCTTACAGTTACCTCCGAAACGTCAAATTTTTTACTAAGCTCGTTTACCCTTACGCTTCCTTTCGTTTTCAAAAGGTCAAGGATTTCCTGTTTTCTTTTTTCTGTTAGCATAATACCCCTCATTTCAGGATGATTATAACATATTTGTAAATTTTGGTCAAGTTGATATTTGGATAAAACTTTCGATTTACTTTCGCATAAAAGAAAAACGAAAACCAAACACAGAAAATCATTGACACTGCTATGTGTTTGCTGTAAAATTTTAAGTGTAAAAAGATGAATGGGGGATGAAGATGGGTAATTTATTAGTTGGTTGGTCGGAAGTAAGTATTACTCCTGATAACAAAAGAATTTCTCTTGCAGGACAGTTTGCCGAGAGAATTTCAGAATATGTGGAAACAACTATAACTGTAACAGCATTGGCAGTTGAGTCAGATGGTGAATCACTTATTATGTGTTCTTGCGACCTGATAAATATCGGCAAGGCTTTGGTTCAGGATGTAAGAGATATAGTTTCAGAACAGTGTAGTGAAATTGACACAGATAAAATTATTATTTCTGCTACACATTCACATACATCTCATGTGTATGACCGCAAAGGAGCTTATATCCTTTTTTCCACTAAGGATATTCTTGACAAATTTCTTCCTGAAGAAAAGCAGTATGTTCCAAAGGTTGTGTTAAAGGGCGACGATGTAATGACTCCTGTAGAAGCTGCAGATTTTCTTGCAGAGCGTATTGCTCATGCAGTAATTGAGGCATGGAACAGCAGAAAAGCAGGAAGATATGCGCAAGGCTTCGGCAGAGCTGCAATAGGTATGAACAGACGTGTTTGTTACAATGACGGTTCTGCAAAAATGTGGGGAGATGTTAATACAGCAACCTTTACCGAGCTTGAAGGCGGTAACGATTCAGGTATTGAAATGCTTTTCTTCTACGATGAAAACGAAAAGCTTACAGGTGTAGCACTGAATATTTGCTGTCCATCACAGATTGTAGAACACAGACACTTTATTTCTTCTGATTATTGGGGCAAGGTTAAAATCCTTCTCCGTGAAAAATACGGTGAAGATTTATTCGTTTTAGGTCTTGGCGGTCCCGGCGGCGACCAGTGTCCGAGAGATTTGATAAGATGGGTAAACGGTGAAACTCCTGTTGATGACCCTAATATTGAAAGAAAAGATTATATCGAAAGAATTGCAGACCCTTCTATGTTTGATATTAAGGGAACCTGGAAAGCAGGAAAGAGAATTGCAAGAGAAGTTATTGATGCGATAGAAGAGGTTGACGAAACTTACGATAATGCACTTTTAAAGCATAACAAATATATTCTTGACCTGCCACTGAGACGTGTTACACCATCTGAGTATGAAGCAGCAGTGGAAGCTATGGAAAAATATGCGTCAAAGGTAAATGACCATGTTAACTTTGTTGATAACGCAAAAATGTATGTTCACGCAGGAACAATTCTGCGTTACGAAGAGCAGCATAAACAAAATATTGTATCTTATGAAATACATATTGCAAGACTTGGGGATATGGCAATTGCCACAAATCCTTTCGAGCTTTTCCTTGATTTTGGAAATCAGATAAGAGCAAGAAGCAGAGCAAAGCAGACAATACTCGTTCAGCTTGCCTGTGATGACGGAAAATATCTTCCTACTGCAAAGGCTGAAAAAGGCGGACACTACAGTGCTTATGTTACAAGTGGAAATGTAGGTCATGAGGGCGGAGATATGCTTGTAAGAAAGTCTGTTGAAGAAATTAATAAAATGTTTGAATAATAAGGAGACTAACTAAATGTACAAAGGACTAAATATAAGACCTCCGTATTTTGAAATAGGCCCAAAGGCTTATTTGTACGGAGAAGAAATGTTAAAGCTGGCAAAGGTTATTGATAAAACTGCAATGAAGTACGATCTTGATGTAATTGTAACACCTCAGCATACCGATATCAAGCTTCTTGCTGATAATACCGAAAGAATTTTCGTGTTTGCTCAGCATATGGATTATCTTCCTGTGGGAAGAGGTCTTGGAAGCGTGCTCCCTGAAGCTGTAAAAGCAGCAGGTGCAAAGGGTGTTATGCTTAATCACGCAGAAAAGCCTTTGACAATGGAAGAAATTGAAAAAACTATAAAAAGGGCAGACGAGGTAGGTCTTGGTACAATAGTTTGTGCCGATACTGTTGAAGATATTAAAACAATCGCAAAAATGTCTCCTAACTTAATTGTTGCAGAGCCAACAGAATTAATCGGAACGGGAAAGACAAGCGACAGTAATTATGTTCTTGAAACAATAAAAACTGTAAGAGAAATTAACCCTGACATTATGGTGCTTCAGGGAGCGGGAATTTCCAATGGAGAAGATGTATACAATACAATTAAACTGGGGGCACAGGCTACAGGCTCGACAAGTGGTATCATTAAAGCAGATGACCCTTACGCAATGGTAGAGGAAATGCTTTATAATTTAAGAAAAGCCTGGGACGAATTACATAAATAAGGTGGAGCATATGAAAAAAGAAGCTTTAGAAATGGCAAAACAGGCATTTATAACCGAAAGTCAGTGTATAAAGGAAATGCTTGAATATTTTGACGAAGAAAGCTATTCAAAGGCAGTTGAACTTTTGAAAAACGCACCGAGAATAGGAGCTACAGGATGCGGACACAGTGGTATTATCTGTCAGCATTTTGCGCATCTGATGTGTTGCATTGAACGTCCTGCAAGATTTATTTCGCCTGCTGAGGCAGTGCACGGTGCTACAGGCTATCTTCAAAAGGGGGATGTATGTGTTTTTGCATCCCGTGGAGGAAAAACAAAGGAGCTTATACCTATTTACGAAATATGCAAGAAAAAAGGAGTCAGTATAATTGCGATTACAGAAAACCTTGACTCACCTCTTGCGCAAGATGCAGATGTAGTTATTAAACAGCATGTAAATCGCGAAACTGACAAATACAATTGTCAGGGTACAACGTCATCGACGTCCCTTGCTGTAATCTTTCATGTATTACAGACTGCACTTATTGAAGAAACAGATTTTAAAAATGAGCAGTTCGCAGTAGTGCACCCCGGTGGGGCAGTAGGCGAAAGGCTTAACAATAAATAATAATTTAAAAAAACGGAGGAATAAATTATGGAATTTAAAGTATTTCAAAAGGAATTGGAGCTTCAGTCAAGAGGCTGGATACCAACATTTCACGACATTTCAAAGGAAGTAAAGGAAATTGTAGAAGCATCTGGTATTAAGAACGGTACAGTTGCAATCGTTTCTCATCATACAACCTGTTCTGTTATGGTTCAGGAATGCTCACACGATATCGATTCATTCGATCTTGAATTCTTACAGCACGATCTTCTCGATATTATGAGAAAGATGATTCCTGATTTTGCAGAAGAACATCAGTACCGTCATCCCGGTCCTGTTCATGCTCAGTACGGAAGATATGTAAATGAACCCGGAGACTACTCAAGTATGAACACAGACGGGCACTTAAGAAGCTGTTTCTTCGGCAGAAGCGAAACAATGACAATTAAAGACGGTGTTGTAGACGGCGGTCAGTTTGCTCACGTTTACTTTATAGACTGGGATCACGTTATCGCAAGAAGAAGACAGGTTAACATTACAGTTATGGGAACAACAGAGACAGTTGAAGACAGAAAGTGGAACGACGGTAACGTTATCGATACACGTCATAAGTTTACTGACGAAGAAAAGGCTTATGATGTACACTACGACCTTCAGCAGAAACGATGAAATTACTTGGTCTTGATTATGGAACAACCTCGGTAAAAGGGGTTTTGTTCGATGAAAAATTAAATGAACTTATATCTGTATCTGAGGATTATACATTAAACACTAAAGGCGACAGAGTAGAATTTGAAACAGAAAAGTACTTTGATATATTAAAAAAGACTTTAAAGACAATCGGTTTTAATCATAAAATTGACGCTTTGGCAATAGATACTCAATGCGAAACTCTTATTTTAACCGATGAATACGGAAATCCTGTACGTGATGCCATAGTGTGGCTTGACAATCGAGCAACTAAAGAGGCAAATGAAATCGAAGAACACTTCGGGAAAAAAAAGGTATATGAAGTAACAGGACAGCCTGAAGTTACTGCAACATGGCCTGCTTGTAAGCTTTTATGGGTAAAGAAAAACGAACCTGAAATCTGGGCAAAAACAAAAAAAGTTTTTATGCTTGAAGATTATCTTCTTTATAAGCTTACAGGAAATTTTGTAACACAGCGTTCTTTGCAATCTTCTACCATTTATTTTGATATAAGAAACAGATGCTGGTGGAAAGAAATGCTTGATTTTATCGGTGTTTCAGAAGAAATGCTTCCTGAACTTAAGAAAAGCGGAGCATTGGTTGGTGAGTACGATGGAATTAAGGTTGTAACTTCTGCTATTGACCAGATAGCAGGTGCAATAGGTGCAGGAGTCGTTGAAAAGGGAATTGTAAGTGAAATGACAGGAACTACTATGGCAATTTTCATTCCTACAGATACTGTTCCCGAATATGACCCTTCAAGTATAGTTCCCTGTCATTATAACTATGATGACGGTTACTGTTTGCTTTCCTGGAGTCCTACTGCAGGCATGGCTTTAAAATGGTTTAAAAATGCTTTTCTTAAGGACAAAAGCTTTAAGGAGCTTGACGAGGAAGCAATGAAAATTCCGTCAGGAAGTGATGGTGTTACATTTTTACCGTATCTTTGTGGGTCTACCATGCCAAAATATAATCCTGATGCAAGAGGCTCTTTTACAGGACTTACACCTGAACATACCTCTTCGCATTTTGTTCGCAGTATAATGGAATCTATTGCCTGCGTTCTAAAAAACAATCTTGATTATCTTAATGTTCCTGTAAAGGAAATCCGAGCAATGGGTGGCGGTGCAGCAAGTGAGCTGTGGTGCAGAATTAAAGCAAATATGACAGGTAAAACTCTCATCACTTTAAAAAATAAGGAAACTGCGTGTCTTGGTTCTGCTATTCTTGCAGGTGTTGGAGCAGGATGCTTTAAATCCGTTAAAGAAGCTTGCAAGATGATACAAACGGATAGAAAATATACTCCTGACGGAGAAGATTATTCAAAAGTATATGAAAATTATTTGTATTATGATAACATTCTTAATGTAAGAAGGGAGAACTGAGTATGGTAAAGGCAGCATTTGTTGGCTTTGGCGAAGTTAATACACCTATTGATATTATAATAAAAAAATGCTCTGATGCAGAATCAGCACTTAAAAAAGAGGGAATGGATTTGATAAGTGTTTATCCTGTAACAGATGATTATGAGGAAAAAGACATAAAAAAAGCAGTTGATGCTTTAAAGGGCAAGGAATTTGATGTGTTGGTTGTTTGTATTGCAGGTTGGATTCCTACTCACGCTGTAGTAAAGGTAACTGAACATTTTCGTCATAAGCCCATGATTTTATGGGGGCTTTGCGGATGGATGGAAGAGGGTCGTCTTGTTACCACAGCTGACCAGGCAGGTACAACAGCTATCAGAAAAACATTTTATGATTTGGGGTATACCTTTAAATATGTATATGACATTATTGGTCTGCCTTCAAAAACAAAGACCGTTTACAATTATGCTAAAGCGGCATCTGCAGCGTCTAAGCTTCGTCATGCAAGAAGTGGTATGGCAGGTTACCGTGATATGAATCTTTACGGAACACAAGCAGACGGACCTTCACTAAAACGTGAAATAGGTCCTGAAATAGAAACCTTTGAAATGCTCGAAATGGAGCAGCGTTATCAGAAAATTACAGATGAGCAGAAGCAGGAAGTTATTGACAAATGTATGTCAAAATGGAATTTTGTAAAGCCTGCAAATCCACAGAGTATGAAAATGGCTGCAGGATATTATCTTGCTGTTAAAGAAATCTGCAAAGAAAGAGGTTATGACGCACTTTCATTAAAAGATGTTGACGGAATGAAGAAGCTTATAGGTTTTCCGCCTGCGCCAATTTTTATGTTGCTTGCAGACGAGGAAGGTCTTTGCACAATTCCTGAAAATGATTCCCTTGGCAATATAACCCAACTTATGGTAAAATATCTTACAGGTCAGTGTGCGTTCTATCTTGAATTCTACGAATTCTTTACCGACAGAGTTCTGGCAGGTGTTCCTGACTATGTACCGGCGGAGATTGTTGACGGAGATGTTACCGTTATGCCGGCGGCATTTGGTGAGCTTAACGAGGGCATACTGAATGTAAGTAAGGTTAAAACAGGCGAGGTTACTATGTGCAGACTTACTTATGATGATGGTATGTATTATATGCATATGGTAAAGGGCGAAGCTATCACTCCAAGAAAATGGGAAGAAGCAGGCTGGACACAGCCGGCACCTCAGCTTCCGGGTCTTGAGATATTACTCGACGATGTAGAAAGCTTTGCACAGAATGTGATGTGTCAGCATTATATCATTTCCTATGGAGATAATACTCAGCTCATTGAAAACCTTTGCGATATATTAGGAATTCAGGTAATTAAATAAGGCATATTCAAATAAAAGAAGAACAGGAGTAAAAGTTATGTTATACATCTTAGACACAGCAGATTTAGATGCAATCAAGCATTGCAATGAGTTTTATCCGTTGGCTGGGGTAACAACAAATCCCACAATAATATCAAAAGAGAATACAGATTTCTGGACACTTGTGAAAAATATAAGAAGTATTATCGGAGACGAAAAAATGCTTCACGTTCAGACAGTTCAGAAAACAGCAGAAAAAATGGTTGAAGAAGCAAAGCTTTTAAGAAAGGAGCTTGGTGAGAATTTTTGTGTTAAAATTCCCATCGGCGAAGAAGGATTAAAAGCTACTATGATGCTTAAAAAAGCAGGAATAAAGGTTACTATGACCGCAATATTCACACCTGCTCAGGCATTGGCTGCCGCTATGGCAGGTGCAAGCTTTGTTGCTCCATATGTTAACAGACTTGATAATATTTCGGGTAACGGGACAGAGGTTGTTGCAGAAATTGTAAAACAGCTTAGTATGTTCGCACCTCACTGCAAGGTGTTGGCGGCAAGCTTCAAAAATGCAGAACAGGTGCATAAATGTGCATCTGCAGGATGTCAGAGTGTTACAGTTACTGCCGATATACTAAAAAATCTTATCTCCCACCCTATGACCGATTCAGCCCTCGAAGGCTTTGATAAGGACTGGAAAAGTGTATATGGAGACAGAACAATACTTGACTTTTAAAATTTAACAAACAATAAAAACAAAGGGTCTGTAAAAAATCATTGATTTTTTACAGACCCTTTGTCCTTGTTTTGGGAAAAAGTCAATATACAGGGAATATTATGCATTGAAATGAAAATTCAGAGTTGATATAATTAAAATAACAGTATAAAGTGTATACATAATGAGGTTGAAATAAATAAGAAAATTTTATAAATACTTATTTACTGTTTCTATTGGATATATAGAAATATTGGTAAATCAAGGAAAAAAACTTAAAAATTACAAAGATAAAAAGGAACGAACTATCGTGTAAGATAGTCATATAATCTTGCAATATAGTTTAATTACACAGTGTTAAAATAATTTTATAATAAAGTTAGGATATATTAAAATTTTACTTGTTAATATAAAAAAACAAAAAGGAGATGATTGTATTGATGCAAAAAATCAAAAGACTTACATCATTTGTACTGGCATTAACCATTGTTTTATCTATGTTTACAATGGTAAGCGTTTATGCAGCAGAAAAAATCGAGCTTCCTGATTTAATATCTGATAATATGCTTGTACAGCGAGATGCACCATTCAAGCTGTGGGCATACGGCGGAGCAACAGGAAATGAACTTACTGTAACTCTTGAGAATGCAGATGGTCTTGTTCTGTTCAACGAGAAAGTTGAAATAGGTGAAGATGGATTTGAAATAATGCTTCCTTCAATCCAGGCAGGCGGTCCGTATACAATAGTGATTTCAAATGAAAACGGAGAAGAGGTTGCGGGTGTACGAGGCGTATATGCAACCGATTTGTCGGCACAGGAAGAAACTGTCGAAGAAAAAGCAGATGTTCCGAAAGAAGATACATCTGTTCCTGTTACAAATGGAGAAGCTTCAAGCATAGGTGAGATAACTGAAATTGATTACGATTCAAAAACAATAATCTATGTTGCTCCTGACGGAAAGGATACAAACAAAGGTACAATAGATTCACCTTTTGCGACACTTGAAAAGGCAAGAGATACAATTCTTGCAATGAAGAATTCAGGCTCTTTAGGAAAAAGCGGTGCAGTTGTTTATTTCAGAGGCGGAGATTATGTAATTAAAAATGCCATCGAATTCGGTGAAGAACATTCAGGCGAATCTGAAGATGCTCCGATTATCTATCGTAACTATCCGGGCGAAGAAGTAAACTTCCTTGGTGCTGCAACTCTTGACTGGAGCAATTTCAAAAAGGTAACAGACCAGTCAATTTTAAACAGAATTGTTGATAAGGAAGCAAGAAATCACGTTCTTGAGGTTGACCTTTTCTCTCTTGGCTATACAGAACTTTCAAAGCCATCATGGCCGGGTCCGTATTCATACGGATATCAGATGCCTGAACTTACTTCGTTCTTGGAAGAAAATGGCATAGTTAAGCCTGAATCAGAACCATCGGCACTCTTTATTAATGGCGGTGAAATGACACTTGCCCGTTATCCTAACGATAAGCAGATGATTATTAATAAGGTAGTAAAGGAAGGTTCAGTTATTCCTGCGGTTCCGTTCGAAGTTATTTTTGATGATGCAAGAGTAAGAAACTGGACAACAGCCGACCAGGCAATTATTACTGGTACACCTCAGTATTCATGGGGTACACTTTCAACAGACCTTGGTTCTGTTAATGTAGATACTCTGTCAATTACCGCAAAGTATCCGACACAGCATAAGGCATTATTTGGTCAGCACTTACATGTTTACAATCTTCTTGAAGAAATTGATATTCCTAACGAATATTTCGTTGACGTAAATACAGGTAAATTATACATCTATCCTCCTGAGGGAGAAATTAATGATGTTTACTACACAATTCTCGATAAGAATATGTTTTGGTTTAAAGCATACACAAAGAATATTACCTTAAAGGGTATTAATATGAAGTATATGCGTTCAGCGGCAGTTGTTATCGGTCAGCATGCAAATAACATTCAGGTAATCGGTGCTGAAATAACAGGTGCGGCAGGACAGACCATAACAATGAATGGTTCTGAAAACTGTAAGATTATCGATTGCTACATCCACGATACTGAGGGCGGTATTCAGTGTATCAACTCAGGTAACAGAAATACTTTGGAAAAAGGTAACAATGTTATTGAAAACTGTACCTTCAGAAATGTTGAGGGTAAAAAGGTTACATATCAGCCTGCTCTTAACTTAACAGGTGTTGGTAATATGGCTCGTTATAACGACATTTCAGAATCACAGCACACAGTATTCTGTCTTGGCGGTAACTTCCATGTAGTTGAATACAACGAAATTTACAATGCATGCTCAAACACCGACGATATGGGTGCTATCTATACAGGTCGTAACCTGACACACAGAGGTAACATATTCAGATACAACTACATTCACGATATCGGTTCACCTGCCCGTGGCGGTAACGGTGTACACGGTATGTTCTTCGATGACTGGTGGTCAGCGGCAGACGTTGTAGGTAATGTATTTGAAAATATTACAGGTGCAGGCATAATGCTTGCAGGCAGCTACAATGTTATGGATAACAACATTTTTGTTAACTGTGCTGAAACAATGAGACTTAACCGTTCTTATAACTACGGTAATCCTGATAATGACCAGATTTACATTGATGGTGTTAATTCTCTTAAGGAAACCTGGAATGAAGAAATTTGGCTTAAAGCGTTCCCTGAAATGGAACATGCAATTTCTCCTGACGGAAAGCCTGATATGAATAACTACATTGTTGCAACAAACAATGTACTTGTAAATTCAGGAGCACCTACAACCTCATCAGAGGTTGCGGCAACTGCAACAGTTAAGAACAATATAATCTACAAGTCAAATCCGGGCTTTTATGATATGGCAAACAGAAATTATCTGTTAAAGCCTGATGCACAGGTTTACACAGATATTCCTGAATTTACACCAATTCCGTTTACAAGAATGGGTTCATACACAGACAGAGCATTAAACAGAGTTAAAGACGCAACTGTTTTCTGTCTTGAAAGTCCTTTTGTAATGCATAAGGCGACAGTTGTTGACAAGGAAAAACCAGTAACGACTCTTGAAGATGGTAAGGTTTATGTAACACTTCGGGCTATTGCAGAAGCACTTGACGGAGAAATTACCTTTGATGCTGAAAGTGAATTAATTATCCTGTCAGCTTCAAACGGAAGAACTATTGAGTTTACAGACGGTGCGACAGTTAATGTAACAGCAAACGGACAGAACCATACACTTACAAATCCTATAAAGAACATTAATTATACAAATTATGTAGCTCTTGAGGATTTGAGTGCAATATTTAACTGCAATGTAACATACAACGGACAGATTGCAGTAGTAAATACAGGAGACGTACTCTTCAATCTTAATGCAGATAAAGAGCTTCTTCGTTACATAGAGGAACAGCTCACAATATATTAATACATCACGTTGCTTTCCCCTTGTAAGCAGTAAAATTTATAGGCTTACAGAAAACTCTATAAAGCCCTGCTTGGCTTTCCCCTAAATAAGGCATCTCTTTCCAATTAATATAGAAGCTTTTAACTAAGCAGGGCGACCCCTTTTGTACATAATTAATTTGCATATATAGCGAAAAAAAGTATAAAAAAGAAAGGAAAGTTATTTATGAAAAAGTTATTAAGTATTTTAGTGGCAATTTGCATGATTATGCAAATTCTTCCCGTTTTTGCGGAGGATGCTGCTACTCAGGCAGCCGACACATACGGCTTTATCATCAATGATACATTTGATGACGGAACAGAAAGCGGTTGGGCAGCAGGTGAAGGCGGTTCGGCAACACTGACACCAACCACCCTTGAAACAGGCGAAAAGGTACTTAAAGTAGATTTGGGTGCTTCAGCCAATGGTGCAACATGGACAACACTTTACGAATCAAATATTTACAAGGATGTTGAAGGACTTGATTTTACAGAGAATAACCTTGTAAAAATTAAAGCAAGAGTTAAGGATGCCTCACCATTCTTAATTAAGGTTAACAGACCAAATGGTCAAGGCTATGGCTGTGGTCTCGCACAGCATGCTCCTAATTTTAATCACCATACAGTAGCAGGATTTTATGAGAGTAAGCCTGTATATGGAGGCGGAGTTTCAGCTTCAAATGCCAATTTTAAGGATATTGCAGCATTTACAAATAAAGCAGACGGAACAGAATTTGATTATACAAATGTAGATTTAACAGATACATGGATTGATTATACAGTTATAATTAACGGTGTAACAAACGAGCAGACAGTTACAGCATCCTTTGAATATAATGGTGAAA
>JAZNWH010000107.1:0-1682 GCA_045593265.1 Clostridia bacterium
AAGATTTAAGCAGAAGTATAACGGAAACGGTTACATTCAAATCAGAGACAATGCTGTTGTTAAGGCTGTAATTGACGGAGCAGTAAGCGACTGGCAGTTAATTAAGACAGGGGCAGCAGTAAGAGTAATGCAGTGTGTTTCCACAGGATATACAGAGCTTGTTGTAAAGACCGCTCCTGTATCAGGCGAGGTTATGGGAATAAATGACGACTATATTACTGTTTCCGATACAGAAATGAGAATTTCAAAGGATTTACTCAGGCATATTGAAGATTGCAAGACAAATCCTGCTATAACAGGCAGTGATAACGTAAAATTCCCTGAATTGGGAACAAGTGGTTCATTCTATACAATTGACGGTGTTTTAGCAGGCTATGTAACAGAAAGTTCATATATGTACGGATATTTGAGAACTGCAACCTTGGGAAGAAGCAACATTGATCCTGAACTGTCATTAAGAATTTTCGGCGAAGACGGAAAATGGTACGATGTTATTGTTGGTGCTAAATTTGAGCTTGACGGAGTACGAAACACCGAAAAGGACAGACTTATTAAATTAATAAAAGATAATTCTGCTCTTCTCGGTTCAGTTGTAAGATTTAAATTGAATTCAAATAATCAGCTTATGGCTCTTGATACAATAACGGAAAGTGATGCAGAAACTGCAACGGATGACGATATTAAGTATATAAGAGAATATGTAGGTCTTGCCCAGTGGACAAGTGAATGGCTTAACAATAAAGAAACAAGCGATAACTATAAATATTCTCTTACAAGTGATACAATTCTTTTCTACGTTCCTGAGGATGACAAGGACAACGAAGAAGAAATAAGCATTATGAAGAATTCCCAGCTTAACAATACCTGGGGTGAGCCTGACTGGACAATGCAGATTTATAACTGTAATGATTTTAATCAGATTAAGCTTGGCGTAATTACCGACCACCCTGATGCCGGTTCTTCAAGCGGAACTCCTTTCTATGTTGAGTCAATTTCTCAGGCAGTTATTGATAAGGAAAAAATGGAAATCGGTTACAGAGTAACAGGCAAGCAGCTTGTTCCTTCACTTGCTGTAGGCTCAAGTTCTATGAAAGATGCTAAATACTACATAGACGCAAAGGTTCTTAACAAGAATGTAGTAGATGAATCTGCATACGGATATAAGCCAAATCTTCATATGCAGATTGGCGACTTAGTAAGTATTACCGTAAAAGACGGTAAGATTGAAAAGTGGAGTATGGAATTAAAGAACGGTACTATCGACCAGAGTATGGATGGTACTATTATAAATGGTGCTAACTACGATGGCGGCGACTCTACAAAAAGCTACTTTGTAGGTACTATCAAAAAGATTGATACCGAAAAAGACTATGCTTTGATTGATATCGGCGGACAGGAAATAACTCCAAAAATCAGATGTAAGATTTATGTTGATAATGTTAATAACAAAATTACTCACCTGAGAATGGATGAATTCCACGAAGGAGATCAGGTGTTTGGTTACTATAGGTATGGTATTGTAGAATTCCTTCTCAAAAACTAATTTCAGACTGTCGAAAAAGTCGTTCTACCGCAAGCAGAATTATTTTTTTGAATTATACTATATTTATAGTTTTAATTAATAAAATTTAATAATATTACTAAAAAATGCCTATAAACATCGAGTTTACAGGCATTTTGCT
>JAZNWH010000108.1:0-1655 GCA_045593265.1 Clostridia bacterium
GAACACCGCATGCTCCAAAAAGCACACACAACAAATGAAAACCTGTGATAGAATATAGTAGCAGGAGAGGTCGAGGGACGGTTTGTCGATTTAATCACGCCTTTAGAACATGACCAGATTATCTTTGAGTACACAGAACTGCTACTTGATAGCGTACGCTAAACTTCTTTTTTCAGATAATCATTCCTGCAATATATTTCAGGAGTGTGATTTATGCAACCAATTTTAGAATGTTGTTGCGGTGTTGATGTTCACAGAGATATGATAGAAGCTTGTATCATAAAAGGTTTAGATAACCCTATCTTTATTCGTGAACGCTTTACCACTTTTCAAAATGATTTACAAAATTTTGTCAAATGGCTTTTTGAAAATGATTGCTACAACATTGCTATGGAAAGTACCGGTATATATTGGCGACCGGTTTATGAAGCTATCGAAGAATACTCGCAATATTATGAAAGCATTCTTGTTGCCAATGCTCACAACATGAGAAATATTCCGGGTAGAAAGACTGATGTTAAAGATGCTGAATGGATTGCTACTCTTTTTCAGCATGGCTTACTTGAACCATCTTTTGTACCTGAAAGAGTTATTAGAGATTTAAGAGAATTTTCAAGGACTTACAAAAACAGTGTCAGTGAGAAAGTACGTTGTCTTAACAGATTGGAGAAGTTTCTGCAGACTCACGGTTTTAAACTTTCAAGCGTTTTGAGTGACATAAACAGTGTTAGCGGCATTCGCATTTTAACCATTCTTTCCCAAAAAGGTTCTTTATCTGTTTCTGATGTTCAAAATGCAATCAGCAGTAATACCAAAAAGTCTGCATACGAAATTCAACTCGCTGTATGCGGTAGACTTAACCCTAACGAATGCTTTTTGCTTTCAGACTTTCTCGACCAATTAAACCTTATACAATCGCACATCGATAAGATTTTATCTAAAATGCAAGAGATTGCTGCTCCATACGCTAATATTTTAGAACAGCTTGATTCCATTCCGGGAATTGATATTACTGCTGCGCTTCTTATTTTAGCAGAAATCGGACCTAATCCGCAAGACCATTTTAAAACTTCTGCTCACTTGTGTTCTTGGGCAGGGCTTTCTCCTCGTAATGACGAAAGTGCCGGTAAGATTAAATCAAAGAAAATTCTACCCGGTAACCCCTACATAAAATCTATTCTTTGTCAGGTTTCTTGGGTTGCGGTAAAGAACCGCAAAAATCCTTTTGGTTGTTGGTTTTGGTCTCATCAGTCTAAATTAGGCAAGAAAAAAGCTATCGTTGCTGTTTCCAGAAAAATTCTTTCTCTTATCTATTTTCTTATCTCTAACAACATTCTTTACGACAACAATATTGCTATGAGTAAGTATCAAAGCTGATTCTTCTCTTTCAATATTTTCGCTCATTTTTATATGGGCTTATCTTTTTGTTGCCTTTTTTACTCTCTTCTGACGAGGTTTTCACGCTAACCGTCCCCTGATTGGTCTGTGTTCCTTGTATTTCTCAACCTAACACAAGGAACACCGCATACTCCAAAAAGCACACACAACAAATGAAAACCTGTGATAGAATATAGTAGCAGGAGAGGTCGAGGGACGGTTTGTCGATTTAATCACGCCTTTAGAACATGACCAGATTATCTTTGAGTACACAGAAC
>JAZNWH010000109.1:0-6475 GCA_045593265.1 Clostridia bacterium
TGACAAACTCAAATAGAAATCCGGTGATGATGGCGAAGAGGAACCACCCGTTCCCATTCCGAACACGGAAGTTAAGCTCTTCAGCGCTGATGGTACTTGGTGGGAGACCGCCCGGGAGAGTAGGACGTTGCCGGAACAAAAGCTCGTTGTGAAAAACAACGAGTTTTTTTATTTTTGTAATTAAGAATGAATAATGCAGAATTATGTAGGGAAAGCCGAGGTTTTGGCTTTTCTTTTTTTGTGTATATTGTTTTTTGCAATTTTATGTGATAAAATGAACTAAAGATTATTTTTAAGTCCTGACTTGACACGAACTTTGTCGAATTTTCTGAAAGGAGAGAAGTGTATGAAGATAGATTTTAGTGATTATAAAACTCTAACGCAAAATGATATAATTTCTATTAATGAAATTGGTGTAGAATGTTCTGATGGAATAATAAGTTTTGATGAATGTCGTGAAAATTTTATTGAGCATTACAACATGAATGGAAACTATATTGGTGAATTTGATTGTAGTGGCTCAAATCATTCAATAGTTTTATATACTGCCCCATTCCCAACACACTTCTTCTTTATGGACGATGATAATTCTTTTCATCA
The DNA here is from genome assembly GCA_045593265.1 of Clostridia bacterium. Lineage (GTDB taxonomy): Bacteria > Bacillota > Clostridia > RGIG6154 > RGIG6154 > RGIG8497. The sequence goes on from JAZNWH010000109.1 coordinate 601, forward strand.
AATAATAAAAATGATAAATGAATATGGATATGTGTTTATGGAATCAGAAAAACTGTATTAATTTTTTGTTGCTAATGCATCACAAACCATTAAGGAAATTCGAAAGGAGAAATATATAATGAATTATTTATATCATCATGAAGAAAATGTATTTGATATATCTAAACTTGCAGATGGTACATTATTAGTACAAGTTAAAGTAAAAGATTTTTCAGGACAATTTTGTTATTGTATAGAAAATGAAAATTTAGTTGATTATGTACAGTCATTAAAACAATTGGATGAGTCAGAACAAGGTGAATTTAAATTTGCTGATATGGATTCGGATTCGTTTATACATTTTGAAAAGACAAAGTTTGGGCATGCGAAAATAAGTGGGCAGTTGGGAATGACATTTAGGAATAACTATCTTGTCTTTGAAATGGATGCCGACCAAACTGTTATCACGAATTTGATTGAGAGATTAAAATAATTGTTTAGTTAGAATAAGTTACTTGTGTCAAGTCCATACAATTTAAAAGAATAGTTTGCCGATTTATAATATTTACATATACTATAATATATGCAACAAGCCTTGCAAAGCAAGTATTTGCGACTAAAGTCGCTAATGTACTTCGTACATTTTGCAATATTGACGGCGTCGCAAAAATGCCCTTGCAAGCAAGCATTTTTACTCCTGGTAGCCGGGATGCGAGAAAATCAAGTATTCTCGCGGGTTCTAAGGAAAAGTGTTAAAGGAAAAACAGTTGAAAAATTAAGGGAAAAATAGTAGCTCCATATTATGCGTTAGCATATCAAGGTTCTCCGAAATATAGAAATCTTTGATTTCGTTATATTTCGTGATGGTTCTTATTATTCACTGTTCTCCTGACTTGACAAAAGTCGAATTGTGTCGAATGGTGTTGAAAAATAAAAATATTTGGCGGAGGTTATTATACATATGGATAATAAAATACAAATATTTGAAGATAAGAAAATAAGAACTGCTTGGAATGAAGAAACAGAAGAATGGTATTTTTCTATTGTTGATGTCGTGTCTGTTCTTACGGATAGTGCAGATGGTAGAAAGTACTGGAACAAATTAAAACAGAGATTAAAAGAAGAAGGAAATGAGTTGGTGACAATTTGTCACCAACTGAAATTGAAATCTCCTAAAGATGGTAAGAGATATAATACGGATGTAGCAGATATAGTGGGAATACTTCGTATAATTCAATCTATACCTTCACCCAAGGCAGAGCCTTTTAAGATGTGGCTTGCCGAAGTCGGAAAGGAACGAATTGATGAAACGATTGACCCAGAACTTGCAATTGACAGAGCAATAGAAACTTATCAGAAGAAAGGCTACAGTGACGAGTGGATACATCAAAGAATTCTATCTATCAGAGTGCGTAATGCTTTGACAGATGAATGGGATAAGCACGGAGTTCAAAAGGGTGTAGAATATGCTATTCTCACTGATGAGATTACAAAAGCTTGGTCAGGAATGACAACACGAAAATATAAGAATTTAAAAGGGCTGACTAAAGAAAATCTGCGTGATAATATGAGCGATCTCGAATTGGTTTTGAATATGCTTGCAGAGGCAACAACTACAGAACTTTCAAAAACTACCAATCCTCAAACTTTTAAGGAAAACGTTAAAATAGCAAAACAAGGTGGTAATGTTGCAGGGAATGCAAGAAAAGAAATCGAAGAAAAATCAGGGAGACCTGTTATTACATCAAAAAATGCAACCGAATTAAATCAGATAGTCACAGATTTGATTGAGGGCATTACAGATGAAAAAGAATAAGAAATGTTGTTGGAGATAAAAGGAGAATACATATGAAAACACAAAACAAGAAATTAATTAAATTGTTAGGTATTTTGGAAATTTTGGATTCGGAAAAAATTACAGAAAGTAATCCTAAAGCAGAAGAAGATGTTACATATACAGTAGAAAGTTTTGACGCCAAAGAGGAGTATAGAATTATTGCTGATAGTGTTGATGATGAAAGTGTTGAATTGTTATTAAAAGCAGAACAACTTAAAACACTTAAAAGCATTCAAAAAATGCTTAAGTTTTTCACAATATTAACTATAATTGGATTAGTAGGTACATTTTTGCTGATGTTGTTAAACCAGTAATTGTTTGTTCTGATCTGAAACGAGATTTTACTCGTGTCAAGTCCATACAATTTAAAAGATTAGTTTGCCGATTTTAATATTTACATAAATAGTCGGATGCGAGAAAATCCAGTACTCTCGCGGGTTCTAAAGAATTAGGAGATTATATAATATGCAAAAATTAGAATTTTTTCTTAGCGTAATTGGTGCCGTAAGCATTGTTGTTTCAATAGTTCGTTTTATATGGCTCTTCTTTTCTTACGGTACGGAGTGGATAGACAATATTTCTATATTGGTGGAGGATTATGATGAAGATGTGGACTATGATGAGTACTTTTCCTTTGAGTGCAAGAGTATTTATCCCACAATTTTTAAGGATACAAATTGTGCACCGAATTATCCAACTGTCAACTTTTTTATACCCCAAAACACCATAATAAGAAAAGTAAAAATAAAAAAGGTAAGTGACGAAAGCATAGCTGATGGCAGTATGAAGTATAAGACCGTCAAAGTCGTAGAGAGTATAACTCCGGACAATCCTCTTTGTATGATTGTTGGCAGGGGAGAGTGTATTGCAAGATACAAAATATGTTGGACAACCCTGTATGGGGGCAAAGCGGAGTACTATTTTTACGAAAATTTGCGTAATGGTACATATAATAAATCTGGGATACAATATTCCTATAGCTTTGTTTCGCGAATACGAAAGTTTTTTGGTTTGGTGTAATTTATCAGTATAAATTCCTGACGGGATTTGCGATATGACCCTTTGGGACAAGAAGAAAAGAAAATGCTCTGCATCTAAACCTTATATTTCTTATAAACTAAATTATGTGAGATAATGTGGAAAGAGGAAGTATATGAAGGATTACATAATAAAAATTATATTGATTTTAGTATATTGCTTGCCATTTGTGTTTTTTGCAATGAATGAGGATGTAATTGCGGGGACATTATGGTTTTATCTGATTATGATAGTTGGATTCAGTACTTTATGTTTTGCAAGCATAAAGACCGGAAATTCGTGGATTGTATTTGCAGGAAACATATTGAGCTTTATTTCTTCATGTATATTTGCATGGATTTTTAAAACAGAAAAATGGGAATATTATTTCAAACCTTTTTTGCCTAATCAACTTATTATATTTGAAACTGTAATTGCCTTTGTTATTCAGATTATATTTGTTTTACACCATAAAAAAATGAAAAACTGATTGGCGTAATATTGGGTATAGTTTCACTTGTGATGATGAATTAACTTTGATATTATGGGAGGAGTTATATGGAAATTATAGAAAAACATATAATTGGTAAAGCCAAAGACGAAAAATTATGTGAAGACGGACTTTTTATATCCTCTGATATGGTGATGGTTGTTGATGGTGTATCATCAAAATCCAACAGGCTTCTATACGGCAAAACTTCGGGAAGATACTGCAGGGATTTGATTTTGGAAACTGTACAAAGCATAGATTTGGAGAATATTTCACCAATGGATTTTTTTGAGAGAATTGACCAATGCATCAGTAAAAATATGAAAAACTCTTTTGCGGATATGGATGCTTTGGATTATCCAAGAGCCTGTCTGATTATTTATAACAGATTTGCTAATGAAATATGGAGTTATGGCGACTGTCAGTGTATGATAAACGGAAAGCTTTTTTGCAGGGAACAAGCCATTGACAATGTAATGTCAAGTGTAAGGTCATTTTATTTGACGAAGGCAATACTTGAGGGTGCTACAACAGAAGAATTATCGGTAAACGATATCGGAAGAGAAAAGATTTATGATTTATTGATATCTAAGTCCATGTTTGAAAACAAGGACAGTGAGTGGGGGTATCCTGTAATTAACGGTCATGGAGTGAATTTTAACTTGCTGAAAACTTACTCTGTAAAAAAGGATGACGAGATTGTTTTGGCATCTGACGGATATCCTGTATTAAAACCGACTTTAAAGGAAAGCGAAGAGGAATTGGAAAAAATTCTCTTAGATGACCCCTTGTGTTTTCAGCAATTTAAGGCGACAAAGGGCGTAAAAAGCGGTAACATCAGCTTTGATGACAGAACATATTGCAGGTTTATTGTATAAATTAATGAAATTTTTATTGGGTGTAAGGTTTTTGCATCGTAGTGATTATAACGGGAGGATAATATGGCACTAATAGAATTGAAATTTTTTAGTCAGATGTTGGGTATGCAGACAGAAGCATATGTGGTTATTCCCCAGAAGTCTGCAAACGGGGAAATTGGCATAAAGGGAGGCACTAATACCAAAGAATACAAATGCTTATATTTGTTACATGGATTGAGTGATGACCATAGTATATGGCTTCGCAGAACATCTATAGAGCGATATGCTGCAGATTATGGTATTTGTGTTGTAATGCCCTGCGGTGCAAAAAGTTTTTACACGGACATGAAGTATGGTATGAAATATTTTTCATATATAACAGAGGAACTTCCAAACATTGTAAATGAATTTCTAAAGGTTTCAAACAAACGGGAGGATACTTATATAGCAGGACTTTCAATGGGTGGGTACGGTGCACTAAAAGCAGCGTTGAAAAAACCTGAGGTTTTTTGTGCTGTGGCAGGATTATCATCTGTGGCAGATATAAAAAACGGAATGTTTGATGATGTTCTTGTGCCTGTATTTGGTGAGGAAATAAACATTCCTGAGGAAGATGATTTGTTTTTTTTAGCTGAAAAGACAAAGGACAACCCTATTAAGCCCAGAATTTTTATGGGGGTAGGGACAGAAGATTTTTTATATGATTCAAATGTAAGATTAAAAGAAAAATTTGAGCAACTTGAATATGATTTTACATATCGTGAATCCTCAGGTATTCACAACTGGGAGTTTTGGGACGAATATATACAGTATGTGCTTGAATGGATGTTTGCATAACTAACAAATATCGGCAACAGTCGTTTTTAAGCCTGTTGGTAGATTATATTGGATTAAGTGTGCGGGGAAATCGAAATCCCCGCGTTTTGGGTACTTTTGCTACAAAAGTGCCCCGTCGGAGACAAAGCATAAAAGAATATTTTTTAAAACAAGGTGATTTTTCCGCTATCCGCGAAGGAGGTACTTTTTGCGCCGACAAAAAGTACCCAAAAAATCGGCGCCGGATCGTTCCGTCAGCACTTTGTAAGAAAAATTTTATCGAAAGCACAGCCGTCGTCATACGCAAACTCATTGCGCTGACTCCTAAAAACGCCCGTCAGCAGAGGAAAATGATACGGCCGTTTTTACAGTGCTTTCTTCAAAAATTGTTTCAACAAACTGCAATCACTCACTTTACGGCGTATTTGTCTTATGTGAAACTTTGTGCCACAGATAATTGGATTTGATAATAAGCACAAAATTTTAAAGTACAAAACTATGTTAATATTTAAACGGGTCAAGGGCGGAGACATAACACAAAAGAATAGTTTTAAAACAAAACTATTTTTTATGTTTCCTTTCTGTTTTCCGCTATCCGCGTGGAGGTACTTTTTGTGCCGACAAAAAGTACCAAAAAAATCGGCGCCGGATCGTTCGCTCAGCACTTTGTAAGAAAAATTTTATCGAAAGCACCGCCGTCGTCATACGCAAACCCATTGCGCTGACTCCTAAAAACGCCCGTCAGCAGTGGAAATTGATACGAGCGTTTTTACTGTGCTTTCTTCAAAAATTGTTTCAACAAACTGCAATCCCTCACTTTACGGCGTATTTGTCTTATGTGAAACTTTGTGCCACAGATAATTGGATTTGATAATA
>JAZNWH010000110.1:0-56418 GCA_045593265.1 Clostridia bacterium
GAAAAGCAAAGCAAGGAGCTACAGTTTTGCGAAATAAGCAAAACGAAGCAAAAAAAGCTTTTGCTTTGACGCTGTACAGCTTCGGGTAACCCCTACGGGCTTAATTCGTCCGTTCTGAAACATTTTTTCCTATTCCCCAAAATTGAGGGACTGTAAAAAAACTTAGTTTTTTTACAGTCCCTAGTTATTTCAAAGTTTTTCTAAATACTCTCTCAACTTTTTAAAAGCTTTTCCACGGTGGCTGATTTGGTTTTTTTCTTCAAGTGTTACCTCGGAAAAAGTCTTATTAAGTTCGGGGACGAAGAACACGGGGTCATAACCAAACCCACCGCTGCCTGCAGGCTCTCTTATTATAAATCCTTCACATTCTCCTCTTAGAGTTGTTTTTGTTCCGTCAGGAAGAATTACTGCAACTACCGATACAAATCTTGCGGTTCTTTTTTCATCGGGAACATCCTTTAGTTCATTTAAAAGCTTTGTGTATTTTTCTTCATCGGTTGCTCCTTCGCCTGCGTAGCGTGCCGAGTAAACTCCGGGGGCCCCGTCTAAAGCATCTACCTCCAGGCCTGAATCATCTGCAACTGTGATACAGTTTGCAATCTTAAAAATTTCAGAAGCCTTTTTCATAGAATTTTCTTCAAAGGTTGTTCCGTCTTCAATTACATCTACATCTATTCCCTTGTCTGCAAGAGAAAAAACCTCCATATCAAGACCCTTTAAGATTTCTTTGATTTCCCTTACCTTGCCTTTATTGTTGGTTGCTATTAACAGTTCCATAATTATCCCTTTCCAAATACAAGAGGGGTCAGATAAACTAACCCCACACTAATTATAATTATTTTATTTCTCTTCCGCCATCGCCTAAGTCCGAAACATAAAAAGATGGAGCGTAACCGATTTTTGCAGTATAATTTTTTTCTACCTCAGTTTTAAAGGTTTCCACCATATCTTCTCTTACAATAGAAACAGTACATCCACCGAAGCCTGCACCTGTCATTCTTGAACCGATGCATCCGTCAATTTTTCTTGATTCGTCAACTAATGTATCAAGTTCAATTCCTGTTACCTCATACAAATCACGAAGAGAATCGTGGGAGGCATTCATAAGTCTTCCAAATTCAAGAACATCGTTATTATTTAAAGCTTCAATTGACTTTAAAACTCTGTCGCATTCATATACAACGTGAGTTGCTCTTTTAATCTTGGTTTCATCTCCGATAACTGCTTTTTTCTCCTCAAAAACATCAACGGGAATTACACCTAAATATTCGTAGTTAGCAACGGTCTGTAATTTGTTCAGTGCATCCTCACACTCGCTGCGTCTTTCGTTATACTTAGAATCAGCAAGACCTCTCTTTTTGTTGGTGTTTGCAATTACAATCTTGTATCCGTCAATTTTAAGAGGAACAAGCTTGTAAGATAAATCCTTGCAGTCAAGGAAAATAACGTGGTCTTTTTTACCCATTGCAGAAGCAAACTGGTCCATAATACCACAATTTACATTGCAGTAATTTCTTTCAGCTCTTTGACCGATTTTTGCCATATAAATCATATCAACAGGGTCTTTAATTCCCTTTTCTTCATTACAATATGTTGTGAAAACAAGAGCTGTAGAAACCTCTATAGCTGCTGAAGACGAAAGCCCACCACCATGGGGAAGATTGTCGTCATAAAGCATATCAAAACCAGATACATCAATACCGTCTTTCATAAGCTCAACAGCAACACCAACCTGATAATTTCCCCAGAAAAGGTCTTTATATTTATCAGGTGTATTTAAATCAGCTTCAACGATACCATCAAGGTCTGTTGCTTTCATTCTTAAAATTTTATCATCACGTTTTCTTACTGCAACGAAGGCGCCAATTGTAAGAGCGGCAGGAAAAACAAATCCACCGTTATAATCTGTATGCTCACCAATTAAATTAACTCTTCCTGGGGATGTAAAAACTCTTACATTTTCTTCGCTCCCGCCGAAAACATTTATAAATTCTTTAATAAGTTCCTGTCTGTTCATTTTTTCACCTTTTTTCATATTATATCTTAATGATTGTATTACATTATAACATAAACAGTAAAAAAAATAAAGTATAAAACAGCAAAATTTTCACATACTAACAAAAAGTGTATGAAAGGAATGATTTTATGAAGATAAAAGACATTTGTGCAATGGAAATTTTGGACTCAAGAGCAAATCCTACTGTTTTTGCTAAAGTTACTTTATGCGACGGGTCTTTAGGTTGTGCCTGTGTTCCGTCAGGAGCATCTACCGGTGAGTTTGAAGCATTAGAGCTTCGCGACGGTGGAGAAAGATATATGGGAAAAGGTGTGCAAAAGGCAGTTTCCAATATTACAACCGTTATTAAACAAGGGGTAACAGGAGAAGAAATTAATGACCTCAGGGAGCTTGATTTAAAACTAATTGCTATTGACGGAACTGAAAATAAAGCAAAGCTTGGTGCCAATGCAACGCTGGCAGTTTCAATAGCTTTTGCCAATGCTGCAGCAAATCACCATAATATGCCTCTTTACCGTTATCTGGGAGGTGTATACGGATGCACTCTTCCTACACCTATGATGAACATTATTAATGGTGGTGCTCACGCAAATAATAATGTTGATATTCAGGAATTTATGCTGATGCCCGTAGGCTTTGAAAGGTTTCACGAAAAATTGGAAGCAAGCGTGCGTGTTTACCATAATTTAAAAACTCTTATAAAAGGTTCAACTGCAGTAGGAGACGAAGGCGGGTTTGCGCCAAACCTTGAAAAAGACGAAGATGCCCTTGAACTTATATGTAATGCTGTAGAAAAAACAGGCTACAAAATGGGAAGCCATTTTTCTCTTGCCATTGACGCTGCGTCAAGTGAATGGTACAAAAACGGTTGTTATCATCTTCCGAAATCCGATAAACAGATGTCCTCGGAGGAGCTTATAAACTATTGGGAAAACCTCTGCAGTAAATATCCTGTTGTTTCAATAGAAGATGCTCTTTCAGAAAACGATTGGGACGGATGGGAAATGCTCACCCAAAAACTTGGAAATAAAATTCAGCTTGTAGGGGATGATTTGTTCGTTACAAACACCAAACGCCTGAAAACAGGAATAGAAAAAGGTGCAGGTAATGCAATTTTAATAAAACCAAATCAGATAGGAACCCTTACAGAAACGATGGATGCTGTTCTTCTGGCACAGAAAAACGGATATAAAACAATTATTTCCCACCGTAGCGGAGAAACAAAGGATACAACTATAGCAGACCTTTCTGTTGCCTGCAATTCGGGACAGATAAAAACGGGAGCGCCTGCAAGAAGCGACAGAGCAGAAAAGTATAACAGACTTCTTATGATAGAAAAGGAATTATTTAACATTTAGAAATTTTCTGAAACCTCTTTACAAATAAGCGATAATGTGATATGATTTAGTAACAAATACTACATTAAGAGGTTTGATGAATTATGTCAAGACAAAAGTTATCAGAAAGAATTTTGCCGAATTATACAAAGGGCGAGGAAATTTTCAATATGGTATCTCATATTGTAGGAGGTGCTGTAGGAATAACAGCTCTTACATTATGTGTTATTTTTTCTGCAATTCATAATAATGTATGGGGGATAGTGAGCAGTGCAATTTATGGTGCATCAATGATTATCCTTTATACAATGTCAAGTATTTATCATGGTCTTAATCCTTCTCTTACTGCTAAAAAGGTCTTTCAGATTATAGACCACTGTTCAATATTCGTTTTGATTGCAGGAACATATACACCATTTACTTTATGTTCTCTCCGTGAGCAAAATCCTGCTCTCGGCTGGACAATCTTCGGTATTATATGGACTTCTGCTATTTTAGGTATAACCCTTAATTCGATAGATATAAAGGCTTACAGAAAATTTTCAGCTGTTTGTTATCTTGTAATGGGCTGGTGTATTATTGTTGCAATCAAGCCTATGTACTATGCGTTGGGTGTTGGTGGTATGACATTTCTTGCACTTGGGGGTATTTCTTATACGATAGGCGCTCTTATATATTATGTGTTTAAGAAAAAGAGATACTCACATTCAATTTTTCATCTTTTTGTTTTATTGGGAAGTATACTTCATATGTTTTCCATTCTCTTTTACGTTGTATAAAAAACTTCCCTATGGCACATAAAACCATAGGGGTGTTTTTTATCTGTAGATATCTGTCAGACCATATTTAATCTTTATTCTCTCAAGCTTTTCTATCATAGGTTCGGAAATAAACCAAAGGAAAAGGGTTGTTGAGGTTGCGTGAATCAAATCAAAATAAAAGCCTGCGGCGTATGAAGAAGCTATCATTTTCCATGTGATTTTATTCTGCCACATAATAATTGATGCAGGATTCATAATTCCTCCGTACAGAACAAGTGTTGACAAAAATCCAAACACACAAAGAAATAATTTGGTCTTACGTAAGATGTTGCTTCCAAAGAGTATTCCGGAAACAAAGCCTATAATTCCAAAGGAAAACATCTGCCAGGGTGTCCATGGGCCTTGTCCTAAGAAAAAATTGGAGACAAATCCTGTAATTACACCCGTTAAAAAGCCTGTTTCACTACCAAAACACGCCCCCGAAATAATTATAACAGCAACAACCGGTTTAAACTGAGGGATTGCAGCAAAAATTGTTCTTCCTGCAACTGCAACAGCACATAAAACACTTATTACCATAAGCTCCCGTGCTTTGGGTTTTCTTGACTCAAACAGCATACAAAAAGGGATAAGTGTTTCAATGATGATTAAAATACTTGTTAAATAATACTTTCTGTTTCCCGGAAGAAAAACTCCGATATAAATTGTAAGAGGAATTAAAAGTAATATAAGAAAAGTTGTTATAACAGTTCTTTTTTTTGTTTTTTTGTCAGGCTTTGAAGTTTTTATCAGAGTTTCTGTAACATCTTTTTTGTGGGGAAGTTCACTTTTGACATTTGCTGTTATGTGAATTTGTTTTTCTTTATCTTTCAATGTACCCCCGCAAGCTAAGATTATATCTTCTGTAAGAATTGCATCAGGAAGCTTTGTCCGTGCCATACGGTTTGCAGTTGTGGTATAAAAATTCTTGCCTTTTAAAAATTCTCTCGGAGTGTCAACCGATGTTATATTTCCGTCAAACATAAGTGCACATCTGTCAGCAAACTCAGCACAAAATTCTATATCGTGGGAAACCATAAGAATTGTAACTTTGTTTTCTTTTAAGTCCTTAAGAATATGGGCAAATTCCTCTTTGAAATGAGCATCCATTCCCTTTGTCGGTTCGTCAAGAATAAGTATTTCAGGCTCCAAAAGAAGCACTTTTGCAAGAGCAGCACGTTGCTGTTCGCCGCCTGATAAATCATAAGGATGAAAATCTAAAAGACTTTCAATTTTGCATAAAGCTGCAACATTTTGTAACAGTTGATGTTTTTCTTCATTGGAGTATTCTTTTTCGGATAATATTTCCATCAAATCAAGATAGACCGTTTTCTTTACAAATACACTTTGTGGATTTTGAGGAAGAACGCCTAAAAGATTTTTATATAAGTTTTTGATTTTTGAAATACTTTGACCTTTTATCTGAACATCTCCCCGGTGGGGAGTGTTAAGTCCCGATATAATAGAAAGTGCTGTTGTTTTTCCTGTGGCATTGCCTCCCACTATTGCAAACAGCTCGCCTTTGCGTACACTCATATTAAGCCCTTTTATTATGTCAGGCAAGTTCTTTTCGTAGCGAAACCATACATCTTTTATTTCAATTACTGTTTCACTGTTCTTTTTATGTTTATCCGTTGGAATTGCTTCGGGATTTAACTCATTTTCCTTTGAATATTCTTCAAGCCAATGTCTGCCGTCTCTGACAGTCAGAGGGCAGAAAAGCGAATTTTCAACTTCAGCGTGAACTCTCACAGGAGCAGGAAGTGCTTTATACATATCGTGCTTTAAGTTTTTTAAAATTTCGCCCACTTTGCGAGGGGGAGCGTCAGCAATAATTTTCCCGTCATCCATAACGATAACTCTGTCAGCTAACGCAAAAGCATCTTCAAGACGATGCTCGGTGAGAATAACGGTAGTTCCAAGCTCACGATTGATTTTTTCAAGGGTTTTAATAAATTCTCCTGCAGCAATTGGGTCAAGCTGACTGCAAGGCTCGTCAAGTATCAACAATGACGGTTGCATTACCATTATTGAAGCAAGATTCAGTAACTGCTTTTGTCCTCCTGAAAGATTGGTTGTTTTATCGTGGAACCAGTTCTGTATGCCAAAAAAAGACGCCATCTCAGAAACACGTGTTCTTATTTCGGGGGTTTTATAGCCAAGGCTTTCAAGACCGAATGCAAGCTCGTGCCATACTTTGTCAGTTACAATCTGATTATCAGGATTTTGCATCACAAAACCTATTTTTGATGCTTGTTCTTTGGTGTTAAGTTCTGTAAGAGCTTTATTGTCGAAAAGTATATCTCCGATTAATTCTCCAAAGGGTGAAAGCGATGGTTTTAAGAGTCTTAAAAGAGTGGTTTTTCCACATCCTGATTTACCGCAAAGAAGAACAAAATCACCTTGATTTATTGTAATATTTATATTATCCAGTGCTTTTTTTGTTCTGTCGGGATAAGTAAAGCTTAAGTTTTCGATACTTATGCTTTCCATTTTCTCACCTCCCAAAATTCAATTATTACAGGGCACATACAGAGAAGTAAATATGCAACAAATACACTTATTCCAAACAAAGAAACATCTGCCCCTTTTACAGAAGGAAAGTATTCAAAATGAATTTTGCCTGTCAATTTTCCTGCAAGTAAATATGTTCCTGTAAGCAAAATGCAGATAAGCGCTTTTTTATCACGTTTATCAAAAGTAAACACAGAAAAGGCAGTTCTGCCGTAAATACCATAGCCACGGGCTTTCATACTGTCTGCTGTATCAATGGCATTTTCAAGTGCCCATGTTGTCATAATTGACAAGATGTTAAGACCGTGCTTTAAGCGATTTACCAAACTTCCGGTTTTTATATCACGACCCATACATCTTTGGGCATTTGTTACAACCTTAAGCTGAGAAGTAAAGGTAGGAACAAACCTCAGTGTCATAGATATTATAAGGGATAACGAGGGAATAATTTTACCAAACAGGTAAATAAATTTATCACTTGTCATTACCTCGTTATAGCAGGAGAACCAGCATATAACGCTCACAATCATTGCAGCTGCACCGATTCCGTAGACTATTGATTCAACTGTTACGGGGTTTCCGTCGGGCAGATAATTTATAACAGTTACCCCTTCGTGGTTAAAAAGAGGATTGATAAGTGCCATAGCAAGCAACAGGGGAAGCATATATATTAAGTTAGTTTTTACTGCTTTTCTGCCCTTTAGCATTACGGAATATAAAAAACCGCAGGCAAGGGATATTACAAGGCACACAGGATGCATAAGAAAGCAGGAAAATCCGATTACAAATACAAAGTATGTAAAGCTTACAATCGGATGATAGGTTTTAAATTCATTCATAACATCATCTTTCGTATTTTAAGGTTTGCAAGAATATATCCACTCTATAACATCATTTTCTTTTACAAGGTATTGTGAGCTTCCGCAGGATGCAATTTTTCCGTTAACCTTATAAATCCAACCTGACATATCTCCACAGTCAAATTCATAAATATTCCCTATGCCCTCCACATACGAGCTTTCAAACATAGGGGTATATTCAAATTCCAAATGAATTTTATTCTTTTTCATTTCCCGAAGTAATATATCAAACGCACTTTCGCCATCGTTAAATTCAACATTTTCGGAAAAATATATCACACCATCTTCCGGAATCAAATTATACTTTGATTTGTCAAACCTGTCAAGATTGTCAAGTATTTCATCACATCGCACAGAAACTGTGCATATAAATGCTGCAATTTGAGTTTTCTTTTCTGTTTCGGATATGCAAGGTTTTGTTTCCTCTTCCTGTGTATGAGATACGACATTCTCATATTCCGATACGAGTTCTGCAGGGGATGAATTTTCTTTCGCGTTATCATTTTCAGATATATTTAATTCAGGTATGGATTCTGTGTTTTCAACTTCAACATGAAAAGAAGTATCGCTATTTGGCTTAACAGTATCTTTTCCTGTACAAGCTGAAAGCATCATAACAACAATAAGTATAATTATGCAGTTTCTTATTTTATTCATTTTTCATAGCTCCCGCAAAACCTCATAAGCATTGTTGCTACCTGAGCTCTTGTTGCTGACTCCAAAGGGGATATACACTCATCGCTTGTCCCGTTGATAATGCCTGATGAATTTGCCCAATTTAATGCCTCAAATGCCCAGTCGCTTATGTTGTCTGAATCATCAAATTTCTTCAGGTTTGCATTGGTGTTTATTTCAAAGCCTTTCAATTTTGCGTAACGATACAATATAACAGCCATTTGTTCACGGGTTATATTTTCATCGGGAGCAAAAATATTAGTTTCGATACCTGATACAATATTATTTCCTGATGCCCATTTAACTGCATCAAAATACCAGGAATCTTCATTAACATCAACAAAAGTATTCTCTCCGTTATATTCGGTATTTTCTTCCATTCTGTACAGAACGGTTACAAGCATTGCTCTTGTCATTGTGCTGTCAGGCTCAAAGTCTTTACCTGTTCCTTGCATAAGTTTTTTATCACAGACAAATTTTACAGAATTATAGTACCAGTCATCCTTGCGTACATCTGTAAATGTTGTTTCGTTGAAAATATTATCTTCTTTGGTCTCTTCTTTCGGTTTTTCCTCTTCCTTTGTTTCTTCTTTTGGTTCTTCCTTTACTTCTTCTTTTGTGTTTTCTTTTGTATCTTCATTATCTGCAACAGGGCTGTTGCTGCCGTTGCCACCTCCACCACCGTAATATGACGGAATTTGCAGTTGAACCTGGATGTTTTTTGTTATATGATTTTGGGCATCCTCTGAAGTTATAATAATTGTACCCGAAGAGGTGTTATAGCCTGCAGATGAGACCGTATAGGTGTATATTCCTTCTGGCAAATCATATTTTCCTTTATCTGCAGGGATGGCTCCTGTTACAGTAATTTCAGCGTCAGAGGGTGTTGCTTCAAAAATTACGGGACAATTTTCAGGCTCCCATGTTGCATGTGCCTCGTTCATAGGTTGATTAATGAAATTGTACATTATTTCGCCTTTGTTTTTCATAAGTGAATACGCAATCAAGCCTCTGAAGCCTTGTTCTGTTGAAAATGAATTTGTCATAGGATTAAATCCGTCAAAATTCTCTGAGGAAAAACTTAAAAGTCCGTCAATCAGGGATTTTCCATTATTTGATACCTGAAAAGAATCTATATCGTATGCAGAAAATGCAGTTATTACAAGTCCTGTTGACGCCGCATTTCCTATTGCACCTGTTTCGCTCTGCGTTTCCTTTATAAGACAAATAGTTTCATCTGCAACATTCTTAACGTTTTCATTTTTATCATAATAAGGAGCTAATGCCAAAAGTATACTTGCAGCTGCATCAGGTCCCCATTCGTTGTTTTGCCAGGACTCCTTACTGTTTATTATTTCTTCAATCAGATAATTAATTTGAGCCTCGGTTGCGTAGTTTTCACCCTGACCAAGTGCCAACAAGACATATGGCAATGTATAAATATTTGTTACATCTTCGTTTTTTTCATCTACCAAAGCACAAAGCTTTGATACAATATCCCTTTTTGTTAAGCTTTTATCATATACTTCTTTTGCGTCATAACCCAAAGCTCTCAATGCAAGAATACTTTTTGCAAGTACATTTGGTTTTGAAGAACCAAATGCATCAGAGATTATCTTGTCAACGCATTGGCGTCTTATTTCTTCGGATAAAACTTTACCTTTACGGGAATATACATCATTATAAACTGTCATATCCGATATAAGCCATTCCATATTCGGGTCGGTTAATATTGTTTCTGCAGAGTATTTGTCTGCGATATTGTGCATAGCTTTCAAATAAGCGGGCTCATAAACTGACACTTTACAAACAGGTGCTGTAATAGAGGCAACATTATTACCTTTTACCGTTTTACTTTTGAATGCAGTAACTGTGTATGTTCCCTCTTCTTCAAATGACAGTTTTACTTTTCCGTCGGCATTTGTAAGATATTCCTTGCCATCTGCACTGACAACAGCTCCTTCACAGGGAGAAAATATCATATTCCAGTTTTCGTCATATCCTGCTACCGATAAAGTAAACTCAATTTCTTCACCAACACAGGCTTCTTTAGTGAAGGCGTCAAATTTTGTGTATGCTTCTGTATCAGGATATGAGTTCTCATATATTGTAACATCAATATAATCTCCGTCTTCAACAGTTGTATCAAGTCCGCCTACATACTTTGCTGCACCATTTACCTGATATCCGAAATTCCCGCTTTCATCACCCCAGAAACGGGTAATGTACGCTCCGTAATCACCAATTTCTGAGCTGTATCCTGTTGCTGTGTCGTCATAATAAAGATTATGAGCATTTATAAACACATCATCAAGGGTATAGGTTTCTTTTCCGCTAAGACTTACATCTGCAAGTATTGCTTCCTCTACCAAATGTCCGTACTTACTTACAGTCAGCTTAACCGTAATATTGCTGTCTGTACTTGCAAAGCCTGAGAGTGCACTGAATGTGAGTGTAAAACACAACAATAATGCCAATAGTTTTTTTAGTTTCATTTTGCTTTTCCTCTCTTTTCCGCCGCAGACAATAAAAAAGCTGCGGCAATTTTGTAAAAAAATTACCACAGCAGAGTTTTTCTGTGTCTTTCACAATCAGATTAACAGGGAAAACAAAGCTATCGGTACCAAATAGCTTAAGCAGTTGCGTTAATATCCGAACCTGTTTTGGGAACGTGTTTTTACGCTACTGCTTAAAGAACCTGATGGCTGGAATTTACTACTTCCTTTATATCTGTTTTCCCTTTTTGCTCTTCATTCTTGGAAAGATAAAGAAGATACTCTATATTTCCTTCAGGACCTCTTACAGGAGAATAATCAAGTGCTTTCGGGTATAGTCCTATGCTCTGTGCAAAATCTATTATACTCTCCACTACTTCAAGATGTACATTAATATCTCTTACTACGCCTTTCTTGCCCACTTTTTCTCTTCCTGCCTCAAACTGAGGTTTAATAAGACAAAGTATTTCCCCGTCTTCCTTAGTAAGCTCCTTTGCAACAGGAAGAACAAGCCTTAAGGAAATAAACGAAACATCTATAGATGCAAAATCAAGCTTTTGTCCTATCTGTTCTGTTGTAACATAACGGATATTTGTTCTTTCCATATTTACAACACGAGGGTCAGTTCTGAGCTTCCAGGCAAGCTGTCCGTAGCCTACATCTATACAAAAAACCTTTTGTGCGCCATTTTGCAGCATACAATCTGTAAAACCACCGGTAGACGCGCCGATATCAACACAAACCTTATTCTCAAGAGAAACACCAAAAACATTAATAGCCTTATCGAGCTTAAGACCACCGCGGGACACGAAAGGATTAGTTTTTCCTCTTACTTCTACCTGGTCATTTTCATTTACATTATCCCCCGGCTTGTCTGCTTTCTGATTATTAATATAAACATTTCCACTCATTATTATAGCTTTTGCCTTTTCACGGCTTTCAGCAAAACCGTTTTCAAAAAGATACACATCAAGTCGCTGTTTCAAATCATTTATCCTTTCTTAAATCGGAATATTTTTCCCTTAAACTTTCAAAATCAAGCCTTTGCTCCTTTAAAAGCTCTTTTATGCTTCCGTGGGAAACAAAATTTTCAAGTCCCTCGTGAATTGTTTTAACTAAAATTCCCTCTTTAGTTAATGCACGACTCACACATTCGCCCATACCTCCTGCAACTAAAGAATCTTCAACAGTTATAAGCAGGTTCGTTTTTTCAAGAGATTTTTTAAGACTTTCGGTATCCACAGGAGACAAGGAGGTTATATAAAACACATCAGCATCCAAATCTGCTTTTTTAACCTCTTCAACAGTTGAAGCAATAGTAACTATTGTAGCTTTATTACCATTGGCAACACATTTCAATTTATCAATATTTCCTGTTTCTCCCAAAGGGGCAACTCCTTTAGGATATCTTATAACACAAGGACCGTTTTCTTTGTATATTGCCCTCTCCAACGCATCCTTAAGCTCATTTGCTGTATAAGGCATAAAAATTTTGACATTTGGAATATGACTTGCAAAAGATATATCAAAAACACCGTGATGGGTTTCTCCGTCAGCACCTGTAATTCCTGCTCTGTCAAGACAAAATACAACATGATAATTACCAATTGCCGCATCGTGAAGCAAATTATCATACGCCCTTTGCATAAAGGTAGAATAAATCGCAACAACAGGTACTTTCCCCATAGACGCAAGGCCTGATGCAAAGGTTACTGCATGTCCCTCGCTTATGCCCACATCAAAAAATCTGTCAGGATACATTTTTGCAAAACCGTTAAGACCTGTCCCTTCCTGCATTGCTGCACAAATAGCAACAACATCTTTATTATTTTGTGCAATTTCACACAAAGCTGTTCCAAATATGTTGGAATACGAGTTTTCATTACTTACACATTTTACCGGCTTATTGCTGTCGAAGGATGATATACCGTGATAAATGTTCGGCTCTTTCTCCGCAAACCCATAGCCTTTGCCTTTAATTGTTGTAACATGCAAAAGAACGGGCTGTTTTAAATTTTTAACTCTCTTTAAAACAGTTATAAGCTCCTCTAAATTATGACCGTCAACAGGTCCTACATATGTAAAACCCAAATCTTCAAACATTGTGTTTTTAAGAAGCATTTTTTTAATTCCACTTTTTGTGGAATGAAGCACTTTGCTGAGTTTAGTACCTATCTGACTTTCAGAAAGTGAGTCTTTTATATTCTTCTTTAGTAAATTATATTTCTGCGTAGTTCTTAAATCGTTAAGATATTTATGAAGACTGCCTACATTTTTTCCGATTGACATTTCGTTGTCGTTCAAAATAATAAGCATATTTGTGTTTGACCTGCCGGCATTATTAAGCCCCTCCATAGTAAGTCCGTTGCTGAAAGAAGCATCCCCTACCAAAGCAATGGAATATGCGTCTTTTTTATCCATCTTATTTGCTTCTGCTATAGCAAGGGCAACAGAAACAGCAGTAGACGAATGACCTGTGTTAAAAGCATCGTACTCACTTTCTGCAGTTTTGGGGAATCCGGAAATTCCTCCATACTTACGTAAAGTAGAAAAACAGTCCTTTCTGCCTGTCAGAATTTTATGAACATAACTCTGATGACCTACATCATAAACTATCTTATCCTCAGGTAAATTAAATACAGTAAGAAGAGCTGTTGTAAGTTCAACAACACCTAAGTTAGACGCAAGATGACCCCCATTTTCAGCGACAGTTTCAATAAGCATTCTTCTTATCTCACCGCATAAGGTCTCAAGCTGATGTGTATTAAGTTTTTTTAAATCGTCAGGGGAATTAATCCTGTCAAGATATTTCAAACTATTACCTTCTTTTAAAACATAAGTATACATAGTATATAATAACACAAACACGAAAAAAAGTAAAGTAACATTAAAAAATACTATTTTTTTGTGCAAAACATTTGACTAATATGCAAAAATGTTGTATAATAACAGGTAATTGTTATTAATTAATAATGTAATGTTAATTATTTACATTAAATTCACATTATAAAGAAAGGAATGTTTAAAATGGCAAGAGTTTACAACTTTTCGGCAGGTCCTTCTATGTTACCTGAAGAAGTGCTGAAAACAGCAGCAGAACAGATGCTCGACTACGAAGGCAGCGGTCAGAGCGTAATGGAGATGAGCCACCGATCTAAAGTGTACGACAAAATCATTAAAGATGCAGAAAATGATTTAAGAAAGTTAATGGAAATACCTGACAATTATAAGGTTCTTTTCCTTCAGGGTGGAGCATCCAGTCAGTTTGCCATGGTTCCTCTTAATCTTATGACTAAGAACGGTAAAGCTGACTATGTTATTACCGGTCAGTGGTCCAAAAAAGCATTCAGCGAAGCTAAAAAATATGGTGAACCTAATAAGGTTGCATCATCAGAGGATAAAGTATTTAACTATATCCCTAAGCTTGACAAGTCAATGTTTGACAAGGATGCAGACTACGTTCATATTACATATAACAACACAATTTACGGAACAGTTTACCACGAAATTCCTGATGTTGATGCACCTATCGTTACTGATATGTCTTCATGCATCCTCTCAGAACCTGTTGATGTATCAAAGTTCGGTATGATTTATGCAGGTGCTCAGAAAAATGTAGGTCCTGCAGGTGTTACAATCGTAATCATCCGTGAAGATTTACTTGGAAATGCAATGGATATTTCTCCAACAATGTTTGATTATCAGATTCATGCAGATAATGAGTCCCTTTACAACACACCACCTTGCTACGGTATTTACGTTTGTGGTCTTGTGTTCAAGTATCTTTTAAAGAATGGCGGACTTAAGGCTATGAAGGAAATCAACGAAAAGAAAGCTAAAATTCTTTACGATTACCTTGATTCTTCAGAAATGTTCAGAGGAACTGTTGTCAAAGAAGACCGTTCTCTTATGAATGTGCCATTCGTAACAGATGACGAAGAATTAAATGCTAAGTTCATCAAAGAAGCAACCGAAGCAGGCTTTGTTAATCTTAAAGGTCATCGCAGCGTTGGTGGTATGAGAGCAAGCATTTACAACGCAATGCCTGTTGAAGGTGTTGAAGCCCTCGTTGAATTTATGAAAAAATTCGAACAGGAAAATAAATAATAAGAGCCATTATTCGCAGGAGCTTAACGGCTCTTGCGAATTTTAATAGTTTTATATAAGGAGAGAAAATAACATGTATAATATTCTTACTTTGAATAAAATTGCCCCTTGCGGACTTAATAAGCTCGGCGACAATTATGCAATAGGCGACAATATCGCAAACCCTGATGGTATTATCGTAAGAAGTGCTTCAATGCACGATATGGAAATGCCTCAGTCTTTAAAGGCAATCGCAAGAGCAGGTGCAGGTACAAACAACATTCCTGTTGAAGCTTGTGCTGAAAAAGGTATAGTAGTTTTCAACACTCCGGGTGCAAATGCTAACGCAGTTAAAGAACTTGTTATCTGTGCACTTTTACTTGCATCCCGTGATATTATCGGTGGTGCTAAATGGGCAGAAACCTTAAAGGGCGAAGGCGATGCTGTAGGCAAGCTTGTTGAAAAAGGCAAAAGTCAGTTTGCAGGTAACGAAATCAAAGGCAAAACCTTAGGCGTTATCGGTCTTGGTGCTATCGGTGTTATGGTTGCAAATGCAGCAAAATCACTTGGTATGGACGTTTTAGGTTACGACCCATATATTTCAGTTGACGCTGCATGGAGCTTATCACGCTCAATCGTTCACGTTAATGATATTAAAGAAATCTTTGCTAAATCAGACTTTATTACAATTCATGTTCCTTTGAATGACAGTACAAAAAATACAATTGATGAAAAAGCAATCGCTTTAATGAAAGACGGAGTTAAAATTCTTAACTTCTCAAGAAACGGTCTCTGCGACAATGAAGCCTTAATCAAAGCTTTGGAAAGCGGTAAAATTTCAAGCTATGTAACAGACTTCCCGTCAGAAGAAATGATTGGTGTTAAGAATTGCATATGTCTTCCACATCTCGGTGCTTCAACAGAAGAATCAGAAGACAACTGCGCAATTCTTGCAGCAAACGAAATCAAGGATTTCCTTGAAAACGGTAATATCACAAATTCTGTAAACTTCCCTAACTGCTACGCACAAAGAGAATTCCCTGTAAGAATTTGTATAACACATAAAAACGCACAGGGTATTTTAAGCAAAATTTCAAATGTAGTTTCTGAAAAAGGTCTTAACATTGAAAACCTTATCAATAAATCAAAAGGTGATTTTGCTTATACAATCGTTGACCTTAAGAATACAACCGATGACCTTGAAGATACTATTAAAGCTATCGACAGTATTATATCTGTAAGAACAATACAGTAAATGTAAAAAGGTGAGAGTATGGATTTATTAAAAGCAATCAGAACTATCCCAAATTTTCCTAAAGAAGGAATTGAATTTTTTGATATAACATCCGTTTTGAAAGACCCAAAAGCATTCAGCGAAGTTATTGACAGAATGTACACCTCTCTTAAGGATAAAGATATTGATGTAATTTGTGCACTGGAAGCACGTGGATTTGTTTTCGCTGCTCCCCTTGCTTTGAAATTAGGCAAAAGTCTTGCCTTAATCAGAAAGAAAGGTAAACTCCCGGGAGAAACTATTTCAGCATCATACAGCCTTGAATATGGCACAGCAGAAATAGAAATGCATACCGACTCGGTTGAAAAAGGCCAAAAGGTTGTTTTGGTTGATGACCTTCTTGCAACAGGTGGCACAATCAACGCAGCAATGGAATTGGTTGAAAAATCTGGTGGAATAGTAAGTGATTGTATATTCTTAATTGAATTAATCGGTCTCGGCGGAAGAGAGCTTCTTGAAAAGAAATGCAACAGCATAATTTCTCTTGTAACAGCAGAAGAAAATATTTAATATGTCTTTAAAAAAGGGAATGTAAAAAAGCCAAGAACCGCAAAAAGGGTGTAAAAAATCTTTGATTTTTTACACCCTTTTTTATAACTAAAGCAACAAGGCACCCCTTTTATACCATTGCCACAGTATCATTTTTCTCCATATTCCTTCATCGGGAATACACCCTTAAATTCAATTTCTCCGTAAACACCTTCAACAAAAGCCTTCATCACGTCAGGACTCCAGCCATATGCATTAACAAAAGCATCTGCATTTTCCATAATATCATGATGAATATAAGGATAACCGAAAGAAACACCGATTGACTTTTCCTTACCGCTTGAAAAAGCATAAAGATATGTCTTTAATTCTTCACCATAAAGTGATGGTGGACCCATTGGCTCGTGAGGACCAACATAAACTTCATAAATGATAAGGTCTGACTTTTCATTAATAGCTGCCAGCTCTTCGTTGTTAACAAGACGTCTTTTAATTGTAACAACTGCTCCTCTGTCTTCAAATTCCTTTTTAAGAACATCAAGCTTTTCTACAAAATGATCTGCATGAGTTGAACAGATTATTGTTACATTCTTAACCTTATTCTTATCAAAAGGAACTATATTATTTCTGTCTCTCATTAAGGTAACACCTTTTCTTGCTACCTCCATATTAAGCTCTTTTGTGTATGGAACTATATCCTCTGCTTTTCCCTTTACAAGTCTGTAGCCATCTTCAAACATACCTAATTTTTCTTTCATATCAAGTATTCTTGAACAAGCATCATCAATTCTTGACATTTCAATTTTTCCACTGTTTACTGCGTTTATAAGAATTTCCTTTGCCTGTGGAAATGTACCTAAAATTATGTCATTACCTGCGTTTACAACTTCAATAAGTAATTCATCATAAGGAAGTAACTGAAAAAGTGCACCCATTACAATTGCATCAGTTACAACAACACCCTTAAAGCCCATTTTATTTTTGAGAAGGTCTGTGATTACTTTTTTAGAAATAGTTGATGGTCTTGGTCTTCCGTTAACCCTTGAGTCATCAACTGCTAAAAATGCTGCATGGCTTATCATAATCGAGTAAACTCCGCCATCAATTAAAGTCTGGAAAACCTTTCCCTGAGTCTTTTCCCATTCTTCAAACGAAATTGCGTTCTGAGTAGGACAGAAATGTGCATCTCTGTAACCTTCGCCATGAACTATTCCACCACCCGGGAAATGCTTTGCTGTTGCAGCAACGCCCTCACTTTGCATACCGAGTGCATGAGCAAGTGCAAGACGAGCCTGTTTTTCAGGGTCATGTGGTGCATAGCTTCTTAAAACTGATGTAGTAAATCTTCCGCAAAGGTCTACAACAGGAGTCCATCTCCAGTTACAGCCTGCACATCTCAATTCACGAGCAATAGCTGCACCCATTTTGTAAACCAGTTCCTCATCGTTGGTTGCACCCATTACAGGTGGGGGACATGTGGGAGTTAAATCCCCGAAAACTGTACCTGCACCTTCACGTTCAGCATCAAGACAAGTAAGTGCAGGAATTTTTTCATAACAATCAGACTCTGCCTGAATCCATGCACCAAATTCATCACTGAAATCCTTTTCACGGTTAAGTTCCTCGTTTAATGCGGTACCTCTGTTTCCATCCCCCGTTTGTGCCCAGAGAGAACCGAATTTAAAATCCTCAAGAACTGCCTTTTTTTCTTCCCATGTTCTGATTATCTTAGGATCAACCTCACTTTTACGATTGATATCCCACTGATACCCCATAAGTAACTGACCGATTTTTTCTTCAAGAGTCAGTTCTGTCAGTAACGGTCTTTTCATTGCATCTCTTTCCTTTCATTTGAAAATTTATTGATTATTTATAATATTTTTCATTAAATTTTTCAATATCTACTACAGTATGGTTAAGTCTTGATTCTTCAGCAGCAAAAACAAGCATATGATTTTTGCAGGAAATGTTTATTTCACTTAACTTATCTCCGTCAAGCTTACCTGTAATATAATCGTATAGGTCAAGAACGATACCATTATCACCACCACCATGACCATATACAATTGATTCACCATGCTTCTCTTCTGTAATATCAATTTTTGTTGACTTTCTTTCTGCATTCGAATAAAATTCAGCAGTTTCCCCTTCCATAGATGCATAAATTGCACCCTTTGTTCCAACTACCTCTGTACGTCTTCCGCCCTTATCGAAAGCGTTCATTGAAAATGTAACTGTCATCTTGTCATCAAATTCCATATTAACAATCTGATGGTCAACAACATCATTATCACATTTGTAAACACATTTTCCGTACTGTGTTGTCTTTAATGCTTCTAAAACATCTTCATCTGTAGGATTTGTCATCTGTGTAGAAACAGTTCTGAACCATGCATTATCCTTATTATCATAATAATGCTTAATTGAATTGTAATAACAGGTTTCTGCATGTGGGCAACCATCTGTACATCTTTCAGGAGCACCCTCAGGTGCATTATCTGCCGTAAAGTGAGTAAGACTTCCGAAAGACTGAATTTTTGTACACTGCTTACCTGTAAGCCACTGAATTAAATCAAGGTCATGGCATGATTTTTGAAGAAGCATAGTTGAACTTCTTTCCGAATTGCCCCAGTTACCTCTTACAAAGCTGTGGCTCTGATGTACATTACCTACACCTTCGGTGTGATTGATTGAAATTATTTCACCAACCATACCCTCATCAAGAAGCTTCTTTAAACCTCTGTAAAATGGTGTATATCTTAAAACGTGGCATACAAGAACCTTAACGTTGTTGTCGTCAGCTGCCTTTTTAATTGCAACACATTCCTCGGGAGTAGGTGCAGCAGGCTTTTCGAGAAGTAAATGATACTTCAAATTAGCAGCCTTAATTGCAGGCTCTGTATGCATTCTGTCCATTGTTGAAATAATAGCTACATCTGCAAACTTAGGAACATCAAGAATTTTTTCCCAGGTATCAAAGCAGTTTTCAGCAGGAATATTGTGTTTTTTACGAATATACTCTCTCTTGTCTTCTACAGGTTCAGCAACGCCTACCACCTGAAATTTATCAGGATACATTGCCATAATATCGGTATAGCCCTTGCCTCTCATACCTGCGCCAATTACTATAACTTTTAATTTTTCCATAATGATATCCATAGCCTTTCTGCCTACAAATAGTAATAAAAAATCCTAACACCATATCGTAGGCAGATAAGGCGTTAAATGGACATTTTGCCTTTGCAAAAATATTGCACGGGCTTTTTAATTAATTAACGTGATTTTTCACGTTAATTTCCTTTCTTATCAAGTGCTGTCTTTAACAGCACCTGTTCTGTTTATCATTATAATATTACATCAAAAACAATATGTCAATACTAATTCAGGTACAAAATGTATGATTTTGGACACAAAAAGTGCTTTACAAAATTACTTTTCTGTGTTATCATTAATTTATGGGATTTACATTACACAAAATAAAGAAAAATATAGATATTATTGGCTTTTATACTGCCTTTGAGTCCTATTATAAAAGAGACTATTCTTTTGATGGAGAAGCTCATGATTTCTGGGAGCTTATGTATATAAAAAAAGGCAAAGCGCGTGTGTCAGCCGATGAACGTATTTATGAACTCGGAGCGGGAGAAATGATTTTCCACAAGCCCATGGAGTTTCATAAATTTACTAAGCTGGGCGAAGATGAGTTCAGCTATTTTGTTATGTCTTTTGCTGTCAAAGGGGACGGAATGAAGTTTTTTGAAAACGGAGTTTTTGTTCTTACAAGAGAGCAACAGTACGCTTTCGGTAACCTTATGGACTTTATGCGTGAGCATGAAGACCCTTACAAAGGTGCACTAAGTATATCATATCTTGAAGGTAATGTTCCATCGGAACATCTTTCCATACTTAAAAATATGACAGAGCTGTTTTTAATGCGTGATATGAAAAATACAATAAAACCCAAGCATTCTCTTTCCACCACTGAAGCATTAATTTTCAGAGACGCAGTAAATATGATGCACAATAATATTAATTTATCACTTTCTGCTGAAGATTTTGCTTCCGCCTGCAATGTAAGTCTTTCTTATATGAAGAAGATTTTTAAAAAGCATACAGGTATAGGTATACACGAATATTTTTTAAAGCTGAAAATCACAGAAGCAACAAAGCTTCTTAAAGAAGGTAAAACTGTTACTGAAACAGCAGAATTACTAAACTTCAGCAGTCAAAACTATTTCAGCACCGTTTATAAAAAGATAAGAGGTGTTTCTCCTAATAAAGTAAAACTTTAAAATTATCCTGTATATATCGTTTAACCCTTGAATTTTTACTCATTTTGTGGTATTATATATCAGGTTTCGAAAATTTTTAACAGAAAGAAGATATAGAATATGCAAATGAACACACTTTTATCTGTGTCTATAGCTCTCCTTGCAGGACTGCTTATGACAAGAGCCTTTAAACCACTTAAATTGCCTTCAGTTACAGCTTATTTAATTGCAGGCGTATTAATAGGTCCTTATTGTCTTGGCTCACTGAACCTTAATTCTATTGGTTTTAACTCTATGGAAGCTGTAGGCTCCCTTTCTCTTATTTCAGAGGTTGCTCTAGGCTTTATTGCTTTTTCAATTGGAAATGAATTCCGTATTGATGACCTAAAAAGCACAGGTAAGCAAGCTTTGATTATTGGTATCTTCCAGGCACTTACAGCAACCCTCTTTGTTGACCTTGCCCTCTATGGAGCTCATCTTTTAATGCCCGATAAACTCACACTTCCACAGGTTATCACATTAGGTGCAATTGCAACAGCTACAGCCCCTGCAGCTACCTTGATGGTTGTTCGTCAGTATAAGGCTAAGGGTCCGTTAACAAGTCTTTTGCTTCCTATCGTTGCCCTTGACGATGCTGTTGGTCTTATTGTTTTCGCAGTGTCATTCGGAATTGCAAAAACGTTAGTTTCAGCAGGTGGCGTTGATGCTTTTTCAATCATCGTAACTCCTATTGTTGAAATTATATGCTCATTAGGTCTTGGTGCAATTATGGGTTATGTATTAACACAACTTGAAAAGCTATTTAACTCAAACACAAACAGACTTAACCTTACTATAGCAGTTGTTCTCCTG
The DNA here is from genome assembly GCA_045593265.1 of Clostridia bacterium. Classification (GTDB taxonomy): domain Bacteria; phylum Bacillota; class Clostridia; order RGIG6154; family RGIG6154; genus RGIG8497. The sequence goes on from JAZNWH010000110.1 coordinate 21,691, forward strand.
ACAGCATCATTATCAACACTTAGTTTCAATATAGGCCCTGTGCACATCAGTTTTTCATCACTACTTACATGTATGATGTTGGGAACAGTGTTCTGTAATATCTGTGAATTATCCCATGACCTTATGGCAGCAGCAGATAAATGGACTTCTCCTTTATTTGCCCTGTTCTTCGTAATAAGTGGTGCAGAGCTTGAGCTTAATGTATTTACAGACTGGGCAATAGTTGTAATCGGTGTTATCTATATAATTTTCCGTTCTCTCGGTAAATATGTAGGAACTTTTGCAAGTGCAAAAGTATCAGGTTGTAACGATAATATCTGTAAATACTTAGGTATTACACTTCTGCCACAGGCAGGCGTTGCCCTTGGTATGTGTGCAACAGCTATGCAGCTTGGTCCTGACGGAGCTTTAATAAGAAATATAACACTCTTTGCTGTTCTTATTTATGAATTGTTCGGACCTGTATTCACAAGACAGGCTCTTACCTGGGCAGGAGATATTCAGCCAATGCCTGACCACGTTAAAGACCGTAGAAAAACAAAACTCGAAGACGCCAAAAATCGTCAAAAATAATATACACTCTTATATTAACCAATAAAAAGGGCATGTCTCAATAAGTGTTTTTTGAACCGACCCCCGAAAGTTAGACGAAAAATCTAACGATTAGGAGGTCGGTTTTTCATGGTAAAATAGCGCCTAACAGAATTAACCGACGTTTCAATACATCTGTACCGCATCAAAAAATAACTACAGATACTACTGAATTTAAGTATTATGAGATAGACAACAAAGGCAGAATGACAATAAAGAAATTGTATTTAGATCCATTCCTTGATATGTTCAATGGAGAGATTTTAAGCTACAGTATAAGCCAAGTTCCATCTGCTATCGGTATTCTATCCGCTCAAAATAAGGCGATAGAAATAACATCAGATTGTCCATACAGAAGAATATTCCATTCAGATAGAGGCTGGGCATATCAAATGAAAGCCTATTCCTATGCTTTGAAAGAAAACAAAATATTTCAAAGTATGTCTCGCAAGGGTAATTGCTACGATAATTCTGTAATGGAAAATTTCTTTGGGATATTAAAGCAGGAAATGTATTACGAAACTACATATTACAGTTTTAATGAGCTAAAAGAAGATATTGAAAAATATATAAAATATTACAATGAAAAAAGAATTAAAGAGAAACTTGGGTGGATGAGTCCGGTGCAATACCGGTTCAACACTTTGACTGCATAAAAATAGCGTAGCAGTCATAAAACTACTACGCTATAAAAAGTCTAACTTTTTGGGGTCACATCATTGTGAGACAGCCCCCTCATATTAAATTATTCGACAACCTCATCATAGTTGTAATTAAATTCAAAAGTATTCGAAGATCTCTTTAAAGGATTATTTCCGCTAGAAGTAAATCTTGTAGAATCATTAATCAAAGCATTCCATTCTTCTTGTGTACCTTCAAATTTAACTGTTTTTATACCACAATTACTGAAAGCAGAAGCTTCGATTTTCTTAACTGATTTAGGTATAACAACTGTCTCAAGGTTACTACAACCGTAAAATGCACTAGTACCAATTCTATAAATATTATTCGGTATAACTACTTCTGTAAGCGAAGTCAACGCTCTACAAGAACTAGCTTCTATATACTTAACAGTTGGTGCAAAAGTAATGCTCTTTACGTTACTTAATTCTCTAAATGCATTTCCGGCAACCTGAGTAACATCATCAGCAACAACAATAGCTTCAATATCATCCTTGAATTGATACCACGGCTGTTTATTGGTATCAAGTTTATTCATCTTGGTGATAGATGGATCTGCGTTTATAAGTGTCAAAACCTTGCTCTCCTTATCAAGTTCCCACCATGTCTGATTAGAATGGAATCCTGAATAAGCATCGGTATATTCAAACAAACTTCTCATAAACTTCGCATTGTTACCATCAAGTGTTACATTCTTATATTCTTCCAAGGTCATATCTACTATAACCTTCTTTAAGTTGTTTTCCGGGCTAAGATAAAAACTTTTTGCACCGATCTTACTAAGTGTTGCCGGCAAGTATATTGTCTCTACGTTATTGCTATAAGCAAATGCACCGGCATAAATTTCAGTTGTACCATCACCTATAACGATAGTTTTAAGAGTAGGAGATGATCTAAAAGAATCGCCTACTATCTTTTGAATGCCTTCTACTTCTATCTCTTTAGCAATCTCTAAATATGATTTCCATGGAGTAAAATTATAACCTCCTAATTTATCGTAACCTGTCATAATTACAGTTCCTGGTTCTTTTGATGGACTGTTAACCACACTTAACTTTTCTTCTTTTTCATCATATATCCATCTTGCATCACCATGCATACTTGCATATAAAATATTATCGCCATCAGTAACTGTCCAACTTGCTCTAAGTAAAGAATTATTAGAACCATTCGTGGTAGTACTGAAATCCATCGCAAAAAGTTCATCCTTCGTACCTGATGCAATTACAGTCTTAAGAGAATTGCAATTATAAAACGCATAATCTCCAACGCTTTCAACAAGTGGCATTGTAATCTTTACTAAGCCTGTGGTATAAAAAGCGCGAACTCCAATTTTGGTTATTGATTCCGGTAATGTTATTTCCTTAAGTGCTGCTATATTTTTGAGAGAATGATCACCTATGGTGGTAATACCATCTGCAATTGTAACTGAAGTAATCTGATCACAATACTCAGTCCATGGTGCGGGTACTCTTGAAGTATAGTTAGTCATTGCACCTGTACCTGAAATTGTGAGTACACCTGTTTCTAAATCCAGTGCCCATGTAGCATTAGTTCCGCATGAACCACTTGTTTCTGATACAACAACTTCAGTATAAGAACCTGTTACTGTGATATCTTCAGCAGGCATTTTCATGTCAGCAGGAAGTCCTGTCCAACCATCAAATGTGAAACCTTCCTTTGAAGGAGCTTCAGCAGCTGTGATTGTTGCACCCTCTTCGTATTCCTGTGTACCAACTGTTTCACCATCAATTACATATGTAACAGTATATTTTGCAACAGGAATTTCTTCAAATACTGCCTCTACTGTAACATCACTTTCAGGCATTACTCCGTCAGCAGGGAATTCGTCCCAACCCACAAATGTGAAGCCTTCCTTTGAAGGAGCCTCAGGAAGCACAATTGCTGCACCTGCTACATATGTATCTTTAGCATATTCTTCACCATCAACAATATATGTAATGGTATATTCAGCAGGAGCTGCTTCAGGTAATGTAAAAGTTATGCCTTCTCTTTCTGTAGGCATTGTGCCAAGCATACTTTCGGTGTCTTTCCAATCTTCATGATCTACATTCCAATAAACGAGACTACCATAAGGAGTAAATGTAGCTTCCTGTCCGTCTACAACTACATCAGCCTTAACTTTGAAATAGAGATTTACCATTCCAATTGGTTCACCATCAGGACTATAAGGAATAGCCACAACGTCTTCTACATCAACGATTTCGTCACCTTCTTCTAAAGTGCCATCATTGTCACCAATGCCAATAGCAACCTTTACTACACCTTCAGCAGCATTGTCTGCACAATAAGAAAGTGTCCATTCGAAAGTGTTTGCACCATCACTGTAATCAAGTGGTTCCATACCTGCGAAATCAAATAATGTATTATCGTACTCTACTTTGCCTTCGTCCCAACCTGCATAAAAATCTTCTGCCGGAACTTGAGCGTTCACTGTTACTACTACACCTGTGAATGTATCATCCCCAAATGTAACTTCTTTAATACCGTCTGTTGATAAAATAATCGCACCGGGAGTTCCAGCATTTGATGCAAATGAAACTGATGCCATTGAAAGAAGCATAGTTGCAATCACCAAAAGTGAAACTAATGATTTTAATACCTTTCTCATATTTACCTCCCATAAATATTTATTTATAGTTTTGCTATTTCATCTTACCATATACTTTCAAAAAATGCAATAGGAAAACAAAATTTTTTTAATTTTTTTGAAATTTTTTTTCACTTTTACTAAGAAATATTTAAAAATTATACAATTTCCATAAAAAAGTATAGACAAAACCAGCAACTTGTGATATACTGACAAGGTACAAGTTCATATGGGGGTGTAGCTCAGCTGGGAGAGCACCTGCCTTGCAAGCAGGGGGTCAGGAGTTCGATTCTCCTCATCTCCACCATATAAAAAAGGATACCCTTTGGTATCCTTTTTTGCATATGAAGAGAATCGAACTCTGAGAGAGCTGAAAATGTTAAGAAAAAGTTGCCTGTGGCAAGTTTTTTAATTTTCAGGTGCGCAGACGGGTACTGCAAACAAAGTTTGCGGTCGTCAAGCAGGACAGATTTGCTTGCTTTTGTGCTTGCACAAAAGTGCCTTTGGCACAAATATGTTTCTCCTCATCTCCACCATATAAAAAAGAAGATGCCTTCAGGTGTCTTCTTTTTTATATAAGGTGAGAATCGAACTCCGAGAGAGCTAAATTCTTCTCAATATAAATAGCCAACAGATTGTTATAAATCTGTTGGCTATCTTATTAACTCTGTCTTTTAAATGTGAAATAATTCAGGTGTGTTTGCGATAAATGAGCGCTGACAGTACATTTAGTACGGCAAGCAAATTTAGTGCAAACAGAACGAAATTTTACCACTCCGTGTTTTAAAGGTGGAAAAATTTAGGTATATTCGCAACAAACGAATGCTGACAGTACATTTAGTACGGCAAATGAGTTTGGTGTGAATAGAACAAATTTTTACCCTTTAAAATATTTAACGGCTGAGGAGAACATCTTTATATCATAGTTTCCGATTACGTTTTTATAAAGTCCATTGCCAACTCTTTCACTATGCCCCATTTTACCAAATACTCTTCCGTCCGGTGATGTTATTCCTTCGATTGCATACATTGAATTGTTTGGATTATATGCAACATCGGTTGTAGCATTTCCATTTAAGTCAACATACTGTGTTGCAATCTGTCCGTTCTTTGCAAGCTCTTTTATTAATTCTTCGCTTGCTATAAATCTTCCTTCACCGTGAGAAATCGGAACTAACACCTCGTCTCCTACATTCATCTGTGAAAGCCAAGGTGATTTATTTGATGAAATTCTTGTGCGTACAATTTTGGACTGATGTCGTGAAATTGTATTATACGTAAGGGTCGGACAATTTTCATCGGTATCTATAATCTTACCGTAAGGTACAAGTCCAAGCTTGATAAGAGCCTGAAAACCGTTACAGATACCACACATAAGTCCATCACGATTATCAAGAAGATCGCTTACAGCATCTTTCACTTCTGCATTACGGAAAAAGGCTGTGATAAACTTACCGCTTCCGTCTGGCTCATCACCACCTGAGAATCCTCCCGGCACAAATATCATCTGCGCCTGCTTTACCTTTTCTGCGAAAATTTCAACACTTCTTGAAATTCCGTCTGCAGAAAGATTGTTGATAACTACTATTTCAGGTTCAGCACCGGCTGATGCCATAGCTTTTGCTGAATCGTATTCACAGTTTGTTCCGGGAAACGCAGGAATAAGAACCTTAGGTTTTGCAACCTTGACAGCAGGCGTTTTCCATGAAGTTGCTTTATACTCGAAGTTTTCCACAGGAGCTTTTGTATCTTCAATATTACATGAAAATACACTTTCAAGCTTATCTTCGTATGCTTTTGAAATTTCTGCCAGCGAAACTTTTGCTCCACAGGTGCAGGAAATTTCATCTTTATCTGTAACAACACCGATAACCTCGCCTGTTTGTACATCTTCTGTTACTTCCATCACAAAAGAAGCATAGTTGTAACCGAAGATATCCTCTACGGAAAGTGTTCCGTTAAATTCGAAACCGAAACCATTACCGAAGCACATTTTCATAACTGCTTCACCAATACCACCATAGGTTGGAGTATAGCAGGAAACAACCTTACCACTTCTCATTAACTTTGTTACTGTATCAAAGTTTTCCAAAAGTGATTTTGTATCAGGAAGATTGTTCTCGTTCATCTTTGTTTTGAGAAGAACTACTTTATTGCCAGCCTTTTTGAATTCAGGAGATATAACTTCCTCTGTCTTTCCTGTTGTTACTGCAAAAGAAACAAGTGTAGGAGGAACATCAAGATTTTCAAAGGTACCACTCATTGAGTCTTTTCCACCGATAGACCCTATTCCAAGCTCTTTTTGTGCTTTAAATGCACCTAAAAGTGCTGCCAAAGGCTTTCCCCAGCGTTTTGAATCTTTACCGACTCTTTCAAAGTATTCCTGGAATGTAAGATATACATCTTCAAAAGACGCACCTGTTGCAACAAGCTTACAAACCGATTCAACAACAGCAAGATAAGCACCATGATAAGGGCTTTTTTCTGTTATGAATGGGTTATAACCCCAGGACATATATGAACAGGTATCTGTATATTTCTTTTCAACAGATACTTTATGTACCATTGCCTGAATAGGAGTAATCTGATTTTTACCACCGAAAGGCATAAGAACTGTACCTGCACCGATAGTTGAGTCAAAACGTTCTGAAAGACCACGTTTTGAACATACGTTAAGGTCTGAGGCAAGCTTTTTGAAGTTTTCTTCAAAAGTTCCTGTTACTTCTTTTTTATAGCACTGCATTTTTGCAGTTTCAATATCAATATGCTTATCTGCACCATTAGAATTTAAGAAGGTACGGCTGATATCAACAATCTTTTTACCATTCCATGTCATCTCAAGACGATTGGTATCAGTTACAACAGCCACAGGACATGCCTGAAGATTTTCTTTTGACGCAAGACACAAAAACGCATTAACATCTTTTGCTTCAACAACAACTGCCATTCTTTCCTGAGATTCGGAAATAGCAAGTTCAGTTCCGTCAAGACCTTCATACTTTTTAGGAACAGCATTCAGATCAATTAAAAGACCGTCTGCAAGTTCACCGATTGCGACAGACACACCACCTGCACCAAAGTCGTTACATCTTTTAATAAGCTTGCTTGCATCAGGATTACGGAATAATCTCTGCAATTTTCTTTCTTCGGGAGCATTACCCTTTTGTACTTCTGCACCACAGGTTTCAAGAGACTCTGTTGTATGTGATTTTGAAGAGCCTGTTGCACCACCACAGCCATCACGTCCTGTTGAGCCGCCAAGAAGAATTACCACATCACCTGCAACAGGTCTTTCACGACGTACATTTTCCGCAGGAGCTGCCGCAATAACAGCACCGATTTCCATTCTTTTAGCAGCGTAACCATCATGATATAACTCGTCAACCATACCTGTTGCAAGACCAATCTGATTACCATAGGAAGAATAGCCTGCTGCTGCAGTTGTTACAATTTTTCTCTGAGGGAGCTTACCCTTAATTGTTTCTGAAACAGGCTTTAATGGGTCAGCTGCACCTGTAACACGCATAGCCGCATAAACATAAGAACGACCAGAAAGGGGATCACGGATTGCTCCGCCGATACAAGTAGCAGCACCACCGAAAGGTTCAATCTCTGTAGGATGATTATGTGTCTCATTCTTAAAGAGAAGGAGCCATGGTTCAACTTTACCGTCAACCTCAACATCTATTTTAACTGTACATGCATTAATTTCTTCCGATTCGTCAAGTTTTTCAAGCTTGCCCTCTTTTTTAAGGTAACGAACTGCCAATGTTGCTATATCCATTAAACAAACAGGTTTTGTTCTGCCTAATTCTTTTCTTGTCTGAATATATTCGTCATAAGTTTCCTGAAGAAGCTCGTCTTCAAACTTAACGCTGTCAATAACAGTTAAAAATGTAGTGTGTCTGCAATGGTCTGACCAGTATGTATCTATCATTCTTATTTCTGTTATGGTAGGATTTCTTTTTTCTGTTTTAAAGTACTCCTGACAGAAAGTTATATCATCTATATCCATCGCAAGACCATACTCATTTATGAAATTCTGCAAACCGTCTCTGTCAAGGTCATTGAATCCGTCTAAAATTTTAACCTCTGTAGGAATTTCGTAAGCTGTCTGCAAGGTTTCAGGTTTTTGCAGGCTTGCTTCTCTTGCTTCAACAGGATTAATAACATATTTTTTAATTTCGTTAATTTCTTCCTGAGTAAGATTTCCGTATAAAACATAAACCTTTGCAGTTTTTACTGTAGGTCTGTCTCCACATGAAATAATCTGAATACACTGAGCTGCTGAATCTGCTCTCTGGTCAAACTGACCCGGAAGAAATTCTACTGCAAAAACAGTTGCTCCGTCAGTATTCAAGCTGTCTGACACTGTATCAAGCTGAGGCTCGGAAAAAACTGTCTTTTTTGCATATTCGAAAAGTTCTTCTGTTATATCCTCCGCATCATAACGGTTGATAATGCGGACATCTGTTAAATTCTTTATGCCGAGAAGACTTTTTGCATCGCCAAGTAATGCTTTTGCTTCATTGGCAAGTTCTTTTTTCTTCTCAACAAAAACTCGGTATACCATTTTCTTACCTCCTTACCTGGATGCCTTAAGTGCTCTCGCACCTATATCATTTCTCTTATATGCATTTTCAAAATGCACCTTCTCACATTTTGAGTAAGCTTCTTTAATTGCATTCTCCAAAGTATCGCTGACAGCAGTTACGCCCAAAACTCTTCCTCCGTCTGTTACAACCTCTGAATCAACTATTTTAGCACCTGCAACGTAAACGTTGTCTTTAACTTCATCTTCAATAGTAATTTCGTAGCCTTTTTCATACTTTTCAGGATAGCCCTTTGATGCCATAATTACACAGCAGGCATTCTTATCGCTGAAACGAACATCTTCAGCTTTGAGTGTTTCATTTGTAACACTCTGCATAACTGTAAGTAAATCACTTTCAAGAAGAGGAAGAACAACCTGTGTTTCAGGGTCGCCGAAACGACAGTTATATTCGATAACCTTAGGACCATCTTTGGTAAGCATTAAACCAAAGTATAAGCAACCTTTAAAGGTTCTTCCCTCTTTGTTCATTGCCTCCATTGTAGGGATGAAAATTGTTTCCATACAAACCTTTGCAATATCCTCTGTATAGTAAGGGTTGGGAGCAACTGTACCCATACCACCTGTGTTTAAGCCTGTATCATTATCGCCCACTCTCTTGTGGTCCATTGAAGAAATCATAGGTACCATGGCTTTACCATCAGTAAATGAAAGTACAGAAACCTCAGGTCCTGTTAAAAATTCTTCAATTACAATGTTATCTCCGCTTTTTCCGAATACTTTATCCTCCATTATAGACTTAACAGCATCAAATGCTTCCTGTCTTGTCTGAGCGATAATAACACCCTTACCAAGCGCAAGTCCGTCTGCCTTGATAACAGTAGGAATAGGAGCTTCTTTTAAATATTCAAGGGCATCAGAAGCGTTATCAAACACTTCATATTCTGCAGTTGGAATATTGTACTTTTTCATAAGATCCTTTGAAAAAACCTTACTGCCTTCAATAATTGCTGCATTTGCCTTTGGTCCGAAACAAGGAATACCTTTTTCGTTCAAAGCATCAACAGCACCTAAAACCAACGGATCATCAGGAGCAACAATTGCATAATCAATTTTATTTTCTACAGCAAATTCTGTTATTTTATCAATTTCCTTTGCACCGATATTTACACATGTAGCATCCTGTGCAATACCACCATTACCTGGCAATGCATAAATTTCAGTTACATTTTTATTTTCTTTGATTTTCTTTATGATGGCGTGTTCTCTTCCGCCACCGCCTACAACCATTATCTTCATTTTAAAATTCCTTTTAATAATATTTTTAATTACCTTTAGATTTTAGTGATGGAAAAGTCTCATACCTGTAAAGCTCATAACAATACCATGTTTGTTACAGCAGTCGATAACTACTCCGTCTCGAATTGAACCACCCGGTTCTGCGATATAGCTTACACCACTTCTTTTAGCTCTTTCAATGTTATCATCAAAGGGGAAGAATGCATCTGAACCCAAAGAAACACCTGTCTTTGTGGCAAGGTATTCTTTAATTTCTTCTTGTGTAAGCGGCTGAGGTTGTGTCTTAAAATATTTTTGCCAGTTGCCGTCTGCACAAACATCTTCTTCGTTCTTGTTTATATAACCGTCGATTACATTATCTCTGTCAGGTCTTCCCAATGTGTCAAGGAAAGGAAGATTTAACACCTTTTCGTGCTGACGGAGGAACCATGTATCTGCTTTTGTACCTGCAAGACGAGTACAGTGAATTCTTGACTGCTGACCTGCACCTACACCAATTGCCTGTCCGTCGATTGCATAGCAAACAGAATTTGACTGAGTGTATTTAAGTGTAATCAAAGCAACAATCAAATCCCGTACTGCACTTTCAGGAAGGTCTTTGTTTTCTGTTACAATATTTGAAAGTAATTCTTTGTTAATTTCGAAATTGTTTCTGCCCTGCTCAAAGGTAATACCGAACACTTGCTTATGTTCAACTTCAGCAGGAACAAATGATGGATCAATTTTTACTATGTTGTAGTTGCCTTTTCGCTTGGTTTTAAGAATTTCAAGTGCCTCAGGTTCATAACCGGGAGCAATAACACCATCAGAAATTTCTCTTTCTATTAATTTTGCAGTCGTTACATCGCAAACATCACTGAGTGCAATACAGTCTCCGAAAGAGCACATTCTGTCTGTTCCTCTTGCACGGGCATAAGCACAAGCAAGTGGTGATTCATCAAGCCCCTCCACATCGTCAACAAAGCAGGCTTTTTTAAGGTCATCGCTTAAAACTGTGCCAACTGCAGCAGATGTAGGGCTAACGTGCTTAAAAGATGTAGCGGCAGGAAGATTTAGAGCTTCCTTAAGCTCTTTAACAAGCTGCCAGCTGTTAAATGCATCTAAAAAATTAATGTAACCGGGTTTGCCTGACAAAATTTCAATTGGCAATTCACTTCCGTCATGCATAAAAATTTTAGCAGGCTTCTGATTTGGATTACAGCCATATTTTAATTCAAATTCTTTCATTTGTAACAGTCCTTTCTTTATTCTGAAATTATATCTTTAGCTACTTTTTCTACAGACTGTGGCAGAATTATCCACTCAGCCTGTTCCATAACTCTTTTCTGTAAAATTTCAGGGGTATCTCCGTCCTGAATTTCTACAGCTTTTTGCATAATAATTTTACCACCGTCAGGAATTTCATTAACAAAATGAACAGTAGCACCCGTTACCTTAACGCCATATTCAAGTGCTTTTTCATGAACAGTAAGTCCGTAAAAGCCTTTTCCACAGAAAGAGGGAATAAGGGACGGATGAACATTTAAAATTCTTTCAGGGTATCTTGATGTGAATTTTTCTGACAAAATAGACATAAATCCTGCAAGAACAATTATATCAATTTCGTGTTTTGTCAAAGCTTCAACAATTTTTTCTTCAAACTCAAAAGAATCTTTGCAATCCTTTTTCAAAACAACCTCAGTTGCTATATTCGCCTTTTTTGCTCTTTCGAGAGCATAAGCGTCTGCTTTGTTGGAAATAACAACCTTAATTTCTCCGCTGTTTATAATACCACTTTCACAAGCATCTATGAGAGCCTGAAGATTTGTTCCGCCTCCACTTACCAATACACCGATTTTTGCTTTTTTCATAGATTTACTCCATTATAATTTTTTCATCAGACTTAACGATTTTTCCGATGATGTAAGCATCTTCACCGCAGGAGCGGAGAACTTCAAGTGCCTTCTGGGCCTGATTTTCAGGAACAACGATACTCATACCTACACCCATATTAAAGGTATTGAACATATCTCTTTCGCTGATATTTCCCACTTTTGCAAGAAGCTTGAAGATAGGAAGAACTCTGACTGCTGATTTATCAATTTCGGCACCTAAGCCATCAGGAATACTTCTTGGAATGTTTTCGTAGAAACCACCACCTGTAATATGAGAAATGCCTTTAACAGTTACTTCTTCCATTAATTTTAATACAGGCTTTACATAAATTTTTGTAGGAGTTAACAAAGTTTCGCCGATTGACTTGCCACCGAGCTCTTCAACAGGAGATTTAATATCCGCATTTTCTACATCAAAAACTTTTCTTACAAGAGAAAATCCGTTTGAATGAACACCGCTTGATGGAAGCGCAATAATTACGTCCCCTTCAGCCATTGTTTTATTGTCAATAATCTTATCTTTATCAACAACACCTGTGCAGTAACCTGCAAGGTCATATTCATCAATTGGGTAAAAGCCGGGCATTTCTGCAGTCTCTCCACCGATTAAAGCAGCACCTGACTGAACACAGCCTTCACATACACCCTTTACTATATCCGCAATTTTTTCCGGGAAATTCTTTCCACAAGCAATATAGTCAAGGAAAAAGAGTGGTTTCGCACCACTGCAGATAATATCATTTACACACATTGCAACGCAATCAATACCTACAGTATCGTGCTTGTCCATTAAGAAAGCAAGCTTTAATTTTGTACCTACTCCGTCTGTTCCGCTTACTAAAACGGGTTTTGTAATTCCAGTAAGGTCAAGCTCGAAAAGACCACCGAAACCTCCTACATCGGAGCAAACTCCCTTTGTCATTGTTTTTGCAATATGCTGTTTCATTAATTCAACTGCTTTGTAGCCTGCAGTAATGTCAACGCCTGCTGCTGCATAACTGTCTGATTTTGATTTAGTGTTCATAATATTTATTTCCTTTCAATTATTCTTTTCCGTTAAAGCAATATGTACATAATTTGCAAGGTGGTAACCCTATCGCTTCAATAATACCGTCAAGAGTCTGGAACTCCAGAGTTTCAAAATCAAACTTTGCACTTATTGCTTCTCTGAGTTTCTTTCCTCTTTGAGTTTTTTCGTCGCTATACTCGTCTAAATGATTAAAACCCTCTTCACCCTCAAGCTCCATTATAGTTCTTCTTGCAATTAATTCCATTTCATTTGTTGCTCGGGTGAAATTAAGATATTTACAGCTGTACATAATAGGCGGACACGCAGAACGCATATGCACCTTTTTGGCACCGTTGTCATAAAGGAAGTCAACTGTTTCCTTAAGCTGAGTACCTCGTACAATAGAGTCATCTATAAACAAAAGATTTTTATCCTTAATAAGCTCGTGAACAGGCATCTGCTTCATTTTTGCAATTTTTGCTCTGTCTGTCTGCCTTGCAGGAGTGAAGCTTCTTGACCATGTTGGAGTGTATTTTATAAATGGTCTTGTAAACGGGATTTTGCTTTCATTGGCATATCCTATTGCGTGAGGTGTTCCTGAATCAGGAACTCCGCAAACAGAGTCAAGCTCATCAATACGTTTTTTCTCTCTGTCGGTTCTTGCCATTACCTCTCCGTTACGGTAACGCATAGCCTCTACATTAACGCCTTCGTAAGTAGATGTAGGATATCCGTAATATGTCCACAAAAATGAACATATTTTCATCTCCTTTTCAGCAGGCATTAAAATTTCCATTTTTTCTGCACTGAGAAGAACAACCTCACCGGGACCTAATTCCTTTTCATCCTCATACCCTAATTTCTGATAAGCAAAAGATTCAAAGGATACAGCATATCCGTCCTCGTTTTTTCCGATATGAACAGGAGTTCTTCCGTAAAGGTCTCTTGCAGCAATCAAGTCTCCGTTATCCTTTAATATAAGAATTGAAGCAGAGCCTTCTATTGTCTGTTGTGCAAAACGTATTCCTTCACCAAAGGTTTCCTTTTGATTTATAAGCGCCGCAATAAGCTCTGCTGAATTAACACGACCACCCGTCATTACGTCAAAATGACTATAGCTGTTCTCCAGATACTTATCAATCAGCTCCTGCATATTGCTGATTGCACCAACAATCATAATGGCAAAAACGCCTAAGTTGGAACGAATTAAAAGGGGCTGTGGGTCTGTATCGCTTATACAACCGATAGCTGATGTCCCACTCATCTCCTCGAAAATATGTTCAAACTTTGTACGGAATGGCGAATTTTGTATATTATGTATTTCTCTTTGCAAACCGACTTCTGTGTTATAAGCTGCCATACCTCCACGATAAGTACCCAGATGTGTATGATAGTCAGTGCCGAAAAATGTATCGCTGATGGCATCCTTTTTGCTTACTATTCCAAAAAATCCTCCCATTTGTGTAACCTCACTGTGTCATAATTTTATTTGAAAGATTCGCTGATTTTTTTATCCTTTTCCAAAACCTTTTCAGCATCTTTTTTTCTCTTATCAATAAGCTTCTGTGCCAAAGCTTCATCTGTAAGTGCAAGAATCTGTGCCGCAAGAAGTGCTGCATTACCGCCACCGTTAATGGCAACTGTTGCAACAGGTATTCCTGTAGGCATCATAACTGTTGACAAAAGTGCGTCCATACCATCAAGATTCGAAGATGAACAAGGTATGCCGATAACAGGAAGTGTAGTATTTGCCGCAACTGCACCTGCAAGATGTGCCGCCATACCTGCTGCTGCAATTAAAACACCAAATCCGTTTTTGGCAGCATTTTCAGAAAATTCCTTTGCTTCAACAGGTGTTCTGTGTGCAGAATACACATGTACTTCAAATGGAATTTCCAATTCCTTTAACATATCTGTTGCTTTTGTAATAATGGGAAGGTCGCTGTCGCTTCCCATAATAATTCCTACTTTTTTCATAAGCTGTGTTTCCTTTCAAACTTGTTAGTTAACTTCTTTATCGCAATATATACAACGAAGAGTACCTTTATCTGTCTTTTTGAAGCCTTGTTTTAATTCCTGTTCAACAGTAGTTATACATCTGTCATTTTTACATACATACTCTGCTGTAATAATTTCATCATCTTTCTTTAACTCATCTTTTTCACCAAGGAGCTTCAAAATAAGTGCCATACGGACAAATTTACCACAAAGTGCCTGCTCAAAGTAACACGCACGAGGGTCAGAATCAACCTCCACGCTTATCTCGTTTACTCTGGGCAAAGGATGAAGAACAGCCATATTTTCTTTTGCTTTCTTCATCTTCTGCAGATCAAGCACATAGCTGTCTTTCAGTCTCTCATACTGCTCTTTATCAGCAAAACGCTCTCTTTGTATTCTTGTCATATACAAAATATCAAGCTCGCCTATTACATCATCAAGGCTTCTGGTTTCAATATATTCCATATTGCCTTTCTCAATCATCTCTTCTTTTACATAATCAGGCAATTTCAGTTCTTCAGGTGAAATTAAAATCACTTTAATACCTTCATATCTTGAAAGTGCCGAAATAAGAGAATGAACTGTTCTTCCATATAAAAGGTCGCCGCAAAAACCGATAGTAAGATTATTAAGTCTTCCCATTCTGCGATGAATTGTAAGCAAATCAGTAAGGGTCTGTGTAGGATGATTATGTCCCCCATCCCCTGCGTTAATAACGGGAATTGATGCATTGTTCGCTGCAACCAGAGGTGCTCCCTCGAGAGGATGACGCATAGCTATAATATCTGCATAACAGCTGATTATTTTCGCAGTATCTGCAACACTTTCGCCTTTTGAGGCAGATGAACTGCTTGCCTCGGAAAAGCCTATTACATTTCCTCCAAGCTCAAGCATTGCTGCTTCAAAGCTGAGCCTCGTTCTTGTGGATGGCTCGAAAAACAGTGTTGCAAGTTTTTTCTTTTTACATTTTTCGCTGTATTTATCAGGATTTTCCATAATATCTTCTGCTACTGATATAACCTCATCAAGCTCGGAAACGGAAAAATCCAGTATATCTATTAAACTTCTCATAAGTTATTATCCTTTTATCCAGCTTTCATCTGATGGGTTGTTACGGAATTTGATTAATTTCTGAACATCTTCTTCCTTAATGTAGCCTTCCTGAGCTGCAACTGATGCAATAACGTCAAAGTTGGTAAGTGATACATTCTTGACATCTGCATCGTTGAGTCTGTCAAGACCTTTCTGCATACCGTAAGTAAAGATACTTACTATACCTAAAACTTCTGCACCTGCTTCGCGAAGAACATTAACAACCTCGATAACACTTCCGCCTGTTGAGATTAAATCTTCAACTACTACAACCTTCTGTCCCTTTTCGAGCTTTCCTTCAATCTGATTCTGTCTGCCATGGTCCTTGGCGCCTGAACGCACATAACCCATAGGAAGGTCCATTAAATGAGCAGTAATTGCCGCATGAGCAATACCTGCTGTTGATGTGCCCATAAGCACCTGTGCATCAGGATAATTTTCTTCGATTAATTTTTTAAGACCTGTTTCCACATCTGTTCTTACCTTTGGTGCTGTTAAAGTTAAACGATTATCGCAGTAAACGGGGCTTTTAATTCCACTCGCCCAGGTAAAAGGCTCATCAGGTCTGAAAAATACAGCCTTTATTGAAAGTAAATCTTTTGCAATTAATTTTTCCATTTTATTTTCTCCTCCGAACACATAATTATTAATGTTTAGCCAACAAACTCGGCAAGGCATCTTTCATATGCTGCCACAGGGTCAGAAGCCTCAGTAATAGGTCTGCCAACTACTATATAGTCAGAGCCTATCTCCTTTGCTGCCTGAGGTGTCATTACTCTCTTCTGGTCGCCAACCTGAGAATCAGCAAAAC
Organism: Clostridia bacterium; assembly: GCA_045593265.1. Lineage (GTDB taxonomy): Bacteria > Bacillota > Clostridia > RGIG6154 > RGIG6154 > RGIG8497. The sequence goes on from JAZNWH010000110.1 coordinate 38,209, forward strand.
GAACCCCGGGAGTTACTGTAATAAAGTCTTGTCCGCAAACCTCATGTACCTTTCCTGCCTCTAAGGGTGAACATACAACACCGTCAAGACCTGCAAGCTTTGCGTTGTGTGCATAATGCATAACAACCTCATCAATAGGTTCTTTAATAAGAAGGTCGTTTTCCATACTTTCCTGGTCAGTCGATGTAAGCTGAGTTACAGCGATAAGAAGAGGTCTTGTTCCATCTTCACGGGTAAGTCCTTCGAGAGCCGCTTCCATCATACGTTTTGTACCTGATGCGTGGAGATTACATAAATCTACATCAAGACGGGATAAAACAGCCATAGACTTTTTAACTGTATTAGGAATATCGTGAAGCTTAAGGTCAAGAAATATTTTATGACCTCTTTTTTTGATTTCACGGACAATTTCAGGTCCTTCAGCATAGAAAAGCTCCATACCGATTTTCACAAAAGGTTTTTTGCCTGTGAATTTATCAAGAAATTCAAACACCTTGTCAGCACTTGAAAAATCACAAGCGATAATTACATCCTTACCCATTACTTAACTCCTCCTATAATTTCTTCTAAACTGTCTATATTATATTTTTCCATTACTTTCGGCAAATCATTTATAATATCTCGGCATACATAAGGATTAATCAGATTTGCAGCACCTACTTCAACAGCAGTAGCACCTGCAAGCATCATTTCTATAACATCCTCTGCACTTGAAACACCACCCATACCGATAACAGGAACTTTAACTGCATTTGCAACCTGATAAACCATTCTTACGGCAACAGGGAAAATTGCACTGCCTGAAAAACCACCCATTTTATTGGCAATTACAGGTTTTCTTGATTTTAAATCAATCCTCATTCCCAAAAGTGTATTAATTAAGCTTATACCGTCTGCACCTGCTTCTTCACAGGCTTTGGCAATAGAAACGATATCGGTAACATTTGGGGAAAGCTTTATAATACATGGTTTTGTTGTAACCTTCTTTACCGCTCTGGTAACCTCTGCTGCAGCCTCGGGTGAAGTACCAAAGCTCATACCACCACCGTGAACATTAGGACAGCTTACATTAACTTCAAGCCAGCCTACCTGTTCTTCCTTGTCAAGCTTTTCACAGGTGTAAGCATAATCCTCAACAGAAAAACCTGATACGTTAGCCATAACCTTTTTGTTAAAGCACTTTTTAAGTTCGGGAAGTTCGTGGGAAATTACCTTTTCCACACCCGGATTCTGCAGACCTACAGCATTAATCATACCCATAGGGCATTCTGCAATTCTCGGCGTAGGATTTCCAAATCTTGAATCTTTAGTCGTGCCTTTAAAAGAAAAGGTTCCTAAAATGTTTATATCGTAAAGCTCTGCAAATTCATATCCGTAACCAAAGGTTCCGCTGGCAGGAATTACAGGATTGTCAAGAGTAATCCCACATAAATTTACCTTTAATTTTTCCACAGGATTTCCTCCTTTTCCAAAACAGGCCCATCCTTGCAAATTCTTTTATAGCCTGTAACAGTTTCACAGGAGCAGCCCATACAAGCACCAAAACCACATCCCATTCTTTCTTCAAAGCTGAACTGTCCGCTTGTTTTACTTGCTTTATAAACAGCTTTAAGCATAGGTTCAGGTCCACAGGTGTAAAAGTATGAATAGTCAATATCCATCGCATCGGTTACAAAGCCTTTTACTCCATAACTTCCGTCTGCCGTGCAAACACAGACAGCACAACCGAGCTTTTTAAACTCTTCTTCGTAAAAGATTTCAGATTTTGTATTAAATCCCAAAATCACAGAAACCTCTTTACCTTGGTTCCTTAATTCCTTTGCAAGCATATACATAGGGGGAACGCCAACACCACCACCAATAAGTAGTGGCTTATCCCCTGAAAGAGATAAATTGTAACCATTACCAAGCTGAGTTAATACATCAAGCTTACCCTCTTTCATAAGAGCCATTTTTTCTGTTCCCTTACCTACCACTTTGTATATAATAGTAAGAATATCTCCGTTAACATCGCAAACAGATATAGGACGTCTCAAATATAATCCGTCAATAAGAATATTCACAAACTGTCCACATTTAATGGAAGAAGTATCTCCCTTTAACTCCATTAACATTACGTTATCGGTTAAGGAAATATTTTTTGTTATTTCAAAAATAGTCTGTTTCATTTTAAATTCCTTATTTTTAACTTGTTACTCGCCAAATATTTTTCGCTGAATGTAATTCAGATGAAGAGTGAACAAACTGAACCCGAAGCTGTACAAAGGTACAGCGAGCTTGGTGAAGTTTGTTTGTTATTCGCTGAATTCAGGCATCGATTGTGGAAATAGTGAGTGTCGTTTCCTCTAAAACATCTAATAATACACGAACTGTATCAAGGGCTGTGAAAATATTTGCATTATTTTCTATAGCACAGCTTCTGATATAGTAACCATCACTTTCCTGACCTTCGGAGCCTACATCCTTTGTATTAATTATATATGAAATATAACCCTGACGGATTGCATTTGGAATTTCTTCGCTTCCGTCGCTGATTTTCTTTAAAATATGTGTACGGATACCGTTTTCAATAAGATACTTCGCAGTACCCTCTGTTGCCTGAATATTAAATCCAAGATTATAAAATCTTCTTATCAAAGGAAGGGCTTCTGTTTTATCCTTATCTGCAATAGTAACAAAAACTGTTCCGTAGTTCTGCAAATGCATACCTGATGCCTGCAGAGCTTTATATAAAGCCCGATTTAACTTATCATCATAACCGATTGCTTCGCCTGTTGATTTCATTTCAGGAGAAAGATAAGCATCAAGACCTCTTATCTTGTTGAAAGAGAACACAGGAACTTTAACATACCAACGTTCCTTTTCGTCAGGATAAAGCTTAAATATACCCTGTTCCTTTAAGGATTTACCCATTATTACTTCTGTAGCAATATCAGCAAGGCTGTATCCTGTTGCCTTTGACAGGAAAGGAACTGTTCTTGAAGAACGTGGATTAACCTCGATTATATAAACATCTTCATTTTCGTCAACTATAAACTGTATGTTGTAAAGGCCGATAATACCGATACCAAGACCTAATTTTTTAGCATAGCTTAAAATTGTGCCTTTTACTTTGTCAGAAATACTGAATGCAGGATAAACGCTTATTGAGTCGCCGCTGTGAACACCTGTTCTTTCAACAAGCTCCATAATACCGGGAACGAATACGTCAACACCGTCGCATATTGCGTCAACTTCAACTTCCTTACCCTGAATATACTTATCAACAAGTACAGGCTTGTCTTCATCAATTTCAACAGCAGTCTTAAGATAACGGCGAAGCTGTTCTTCGTTAGCTACAATCTGCATTGCTCTTCCACCCAAAACAAAGCTTGGTCTTACAAGCACAGGATATCCGATTTCTGATGCTGCCTTAATACCATCTTCAATTTTCGTTACTGCCTTACCCTTTGGCTGAGGAATGTTAAGACTTGAAAGAACCTTTTCAAAGCTGTCTCTGTTTTCTGCTCTTTCAATAGCCTCGCAGTCCGTACCGATAATTTTAACTCCACGGTCAAGAAGCGGCTGAGCAAGGTTGATTGCAGTCTGTCCGCCAAGAGAAGCAATTACACCTTCAGGCTTTTCAAACTCAATTATATTCATAACATCTTCAGGAGTAAGAGGTTCGAAATAAAGCTTGTCAGCTGTTGTATAGTCTGTAGAAACAGTTTCAGGATTATTATTTATAATAATTGCCTCATAACCTGACTTTTTAATAGTTGTTACTGCGTGAACTGTTGAATAGTCAAACTCAACACCCTGACCTATTCTTATAGGTCCTGCCCCGAGAACTACAATTTTCTTTTTATCTGTCAATATTGATTTGTTTTCATCATGATAAGATGAATAGAAGTATGGGATATATGCATTTGTGTGGCAGGTATCAACCATTTTGTACACAGGAAACATATTGTTTTCTTTTCTTAAACCAAAAACATCAATTTCCTTCATACCCCACATTTGACCTATAAACTTATCGCCAAAGCCCATCTTTTTTGCATCAAGAAGAACATCTATATTACCTTTGTTTTCCTTAAGCTTATTTTCCATATCAACAATCTTTTTGATTGATTCAAGGAAATAAGCTGTAATTTTTGTTACATCGTGTAATTTTTCAATTGATGTACCTCTTCTTATCAGCTCGGTAACAGCAAAAATATTGTCATCTTTGAATTCTTCAAGGTACTTGAACAATTCTTCGTCTGTATAGCTGTCGAATTTTGCAAGATAGAAATGACAAACCCCTGTTTCAAGAGAACGTACTGACTTTAAGAGACATTCCTCAAGGTTTGAACCGATACCCATAACCTCGCCTGTTGCTTTCATCTGTGTACCTAAAGTGTTAGGTGCCTGAGCAAATTTATCGAATGGGAAACGTGGTAATTTTGCTACCACATAATCAAGAGACGGTTCAAAGGATGCATTTGTGTTGGCAATTTCAATTTCATCAAGAGCCATACCTACAGCAATTTTTGCTGTAACTCTTGCAATAGGATATCCACTTGCCTTTGATGCAAGAGCAGATGAACGTGAAACTCTTGGATTAACCTCAATCAGATAATACTCACTTGAATCAGGATTAAGGGCAAACTGAACATTACATCCACCTTCAATTTTAAGCTCACGGATTAATTTAATTGCACTGTCATTAAGCATCTTTAAATCGTGGTCGTTTAAAGTTAAAATAGGAGCAACAACGATTGAGTCTCCTGTATGAACACCGACAGGGTCAATATTTTCCATACCGCAGATGGTAATTGCCTTATCGTAAGAGTCTCGCATAACTTCAAATTCAATTTCCTTATAGCCCTTTACACTCTTTTCGATAAGAACCTGATTAACAGGAGATAACTTAAACGCATTTGTTCCGATTTCAATTAATTCTTCTTCATTGTTTGCAAAACCACCGCCTGTACCACCTAAAGTAAATGCAGGACGCAATACTACAGGATAGCCGATTTTTTCAGCAGCAACTTTTGCTTCGTCAAGAGAATACGTAATTTCAGAAGGAATAACAGGCTCGCCGATAGACTGACAAAGTTCTTTAAACATTTCTCTGTCTTCTGCTCTTTCAATACTTTCGCTGGTAGTACCTAAAAGCTGAACACCGCACTCTTTTAAAATTCCTTTCTTTTCAAGCTGCATTGCAAGATTTAAGCCTGTTTGTCCACCGATACCGGGAACAATTGCATCAGGACGTTCATATCTTAAAATTTTCGCTATATATTCCAGAGTAAGAGGCTCCATATAAACCTTATCAGCAATACTTGTATCTGTCATAATGGTAGCGGGGTTTGAGTTACAAAGAACAACTTCGTAGCCTTCTTCCTTTAAGGCAAGGCACGCCTGTGTGCCTGCATAGTCAAACTCAGCAGCCTGCCCGATTACTATAGGACCTGAGCCGATAATCAGAATTTTTTTAATATCTGTTCTTTTTGCCATTTTCAATTCCTCCTGTATTTAACTTGGTTATCATATACTGTTAAAACGCATTTTCCCGAAAGAGTTTCTCCTGCAAAAGGAGTTGCTTTTCCCATTGAAAGAAATTCATCGGGATTTACTGTAAATTCTTCTTCAAGATTAAAAATCGTAAAGCTGTTATCAAAAGGTATATTAAAGCGTTTTCGTGGATTTATACACATTAGTTCTGTAAGCTTTTCCAAGGATATTATTCCCTTTTTCACAAGATTTGTATACAAAAGAGAAAACGCTGTTTCAATACCTGTAATTCCAAAAGCACTTTTTTCAAGCCCCTTTGACTTTTCCTCCTGAGAATGAGGTGCGTGGTCAGTTGCTATCATATCAATAGTTCCGTCCTTGATACCCTCAATCAACGCTTCCTTATCTTCTTTTGAACGAAGAGGCGGATTCATTTTAAAACGTCCTTCTTCTTTTAAATCCGAATCATCTAAAATCAGGTAATGAGGTCCTGTTTCGCAGGTTATATCAAGCCCCTCTTTTTTTGCCTGACGTATTAATTCAACACTTTCCTTTGTGGAAATATGGCACACATGGTATTTTACCCCCGTCCTGCGTACAAGAGAAATGTCTCTTGCAATCTGCTCGTACTCACTTGCTGAACAAATTCCCTTATGCCCGTGTTCCTTTGCATAATTACCATCGTGAATATATCCGCCTTTTAACAAAGCGTTAACCTCACAGTGGGCAACTATCATTTTATCAAGAGCTTTGGCTTTAAGCATTGCTCTTTCCATCATTTCATCCTTTTGAACACCTCTGCCGTCATCGGAAAACCCGCACACAAAGGGTGCCATATCCTCCATATCGGAAATTTCATCTCCAAATTCGCCTTTTGTAATAGAACCGTAAGGAATAACTTTTATCTGTGCATCCCTGTCAATCAAATCAAGCTGAAGCTTTAAATTGTTTAAAGTATCGGGAACAGGTTTTAAGTTAGGCATCGTACAAACTGCAGTATACCCTCCCGCTGCTGCTGCAGAAGACCCCGTCTTTATTGTTTCCTTGTAAGAAAAACCCGGTTCACGAAAATGTACATGCACATCGCAAAAACCGGGAAAAACTGCATATTCTTTTGAATTAAAATCAGAAAAAACACCGCCAAGACAATCGGTAACAGTTGAAGTATACATTTTGCCAATTTGTGTACCATATATGCCGGCATTAAGTGATTTCATAAAAATCTCCATTCTGCCGCCATACATCGGCATAAATAATAATTAATCTTCTCTTATCTGTATGGTAAAAAATGATAAGAGGTATATGAGTTTCTTTACAATAGCAAAGAAAATTTCGCACGGGCTTTTAAGTCCACCGGAGGCAATAACGGGAAAGAAGTTTTCGCATTATTGTTCTCCTTTCAGTTACAAAAAAAGTCCTGCCCACATGACAAGACCCAATTCGCACATAAAAACAGATTTCAGCTAAACTGAATCCGAATTCTATTAAATTACATCTTGCCGATATCTCTGTATCGCTTTAAAGATTTCTAACTTATACTATTGTACCACCAAGCACTTCTTTTGTCAATAGAAATTCCATTATTTTTCCTCAAAAATTTGCTGTTTTCGATATGCTGTTTTCCTTGTTATTTCCATAAACTTGTGATATACTTAAATAAAAAACAACAAAAGAGGTATAATTATGTCAAGACTCAGAATTGGTATTATCGGATGCGGCAGCATCGCTAATAAAAAGCATATGCCTTCGCTTAAGAAAATTAACGAAGTTGAAATGGTTGCTTTTTGCGATATCATCGAAGAAAGAGCTGTTAAAGCAGCTCAGGATTTCGGCGCAGAGGGCGCAAAGGCATACACAGACTTCGACGAAATGCTAAAAAACGAAAAGCTTGATGTTGTACATATATGTACTCCAAATAATATGCACGCTGCTGCAACTATTGCATCAATGGAAGCAGGCTGCCACGTTATGTGCGAAAAGCCTATGGCTAAAAATGTTGAACAGGCACAGCAAATGCTTGATGCTCAGAAAAGAACAGGCAAAAAGCTTACAATCGGTTACCAGAATCGCTTCGCTCCTGAACAGCTTTACCTTCACGAAGCTTGTGAAAACGGTGATTTAGGTGAAATTTACTATGCAGAGGCTGAAGCAATAAGAAGAAGAGGAGTTCCTACCTGGGGTGTATTTATTGATGAAGAAGCTCAGGGTGGCGGACCATTAATAGATATCGGAACACATGCTCTTGATATGACATTATGGCATATGAACAACTACAAGGTTAAATCTGTAAAAGGTTCTGTTTTCAAAAAACTTGGCAAGCAGACAAGAACAGGTAATGTATGGGGCGACTGGGATACCGAAAAATATACAGCTGAGGATTCTGCCTTCGGTTTTGTTACCATGGAAAACGGAGCGACTATTATAGTAAAAAGCAGTTGGGCTATCAACCTCGCAGATTCAAGAGAAGCTATGTGCGTTCTCGCAGGTACAAAAGCAGGTGCAGATTGCCACGACGGTCTCAGAATAAATACTGTTAAATATGGTAAACAAGTTATTGAAAAGGTTGCAACAGACATAGGCGGAGTTACTTATAATGGTGAAAAGCTGTATTCTTCAGACATAGAAGCACGCCAATGGATTGACGCAATTTTAAACGATACTGACCCTTGCGTTCTTCCGGAACAGGCGTTCGTTGTAACACAGATTTTAGAAGCAATTTACGAAAGTGCAAAGACAGGTAAAACCATAGAGTTTTAAATATCTTTACAGAAAAACAAATTATGATTAAATTAGCGGAGTGTCATGATGGACACTCCGCTCCATTTTGTTTATTTTAATTTATTATCAACAACATTTTTAAGGATTTCTTCGAAGTTTTCATAAGAAGTTGTTCCGATGTCCTCACCGCCGCGGCAACGAACAGAAATTGTATTATTTTCAATATCCTTGTCGCCTATGATAATCATATATGGTACTTTTTCAAGCTGTGCATTTCTTACCTTGTATTTAAGCGTATTTGCACTGTCATCCATTGTAACTCGGAAATTATTCTTTTTAAGTTTTTCTTCAATTCCTTTTGCATATTCAACAGCTCTGTCGGTGATTGTAAGAATTCTTACCTGCTCAGGTGAAAGCCACGCAGGAAGTGCACCTGCATATGTTTCAAGAAGATAAGCAAGTGTTCTTTCATAGCAACCAAGACTTGTTCTGTGAATAATGTAAGGAAGCTTTTTCTGTCCGTCAGCATCAGTATAGTACATACCGAATTTTTCAGCAAGAAGCATATCTATCTGTATTGTTACAATAGTATCTTCCTTACCATAAACATTTCTGTACTGAATATCAAGCTTAGGTCCGTAGAAAGCTGCTTCGTCAATACCGATTTCATATTTAACATCAAGAGCATTTAAAATTCTTTCCATAACTGCCTGAGCCTCATTCCACTGTTCGGGAGTGCCCTCGTATTTTGCAGTATTATCAGGATCCCACTGTGAAAATCTGAAAGTACACTTATCAAGAAGACCTACAGTTCCAAGGAAATACTTACAAAGGTCAAGACAACCTTTGAATTCTTCTTCAAGCTGGTCGGGTCGAAGTACAAGATGTCCTTCGGAAATTGTGAACTGTCTTACTCTTATAAGTCCGTGCATTTCACCTGAATCTTCGTTACGGAAAAGCGTTGAAGTTTCACCAAGACGCATTGGTAAATCTCTGTAGCTTCTGCCCTTATTTAAAAATACCTGATACTGGAACGGACATGTCATAGGGCGAAGAGCAAGACATTCTTTTTCTTCATCATAAGGGTCGCCCAATATAAACATACCGTCAAGATAATGGTCCCAATGTCCTGAAATTTTGTAAAGGTCTCGTTTTGCCATTAAAGGTGTTTTAGTAAGCAAATAACCATTTGCTTCTTCCACATCTTCAACCCATCTCTGGAGTCTTTGTACAACTCTCGCCCCCTTCGGCAAGAGAATTGGAAGACCCTGACCGATAGAATCAACAGTTGTAAAGTACTCAAGCTCTCTGCCTATTTTGTTATGGTCGCGTTTTTTAGCTTCTTCGAGAGCTACAAGATGCGCTTCAAGCTCTGCCTGAGTTGCAAATGCTGTTCCGTTTATACGGGTAAGCATAGTATTATCCTTATTATTTTTCCAGTAGGCACCGGACTGACTGAGTATTTTAAATGCTTTCAAAGCTTTTGTGTAACAAAGATGTGGTCCTGTGCACATATCCACATAATCGCCCTGTGTGAAAAAACTGATAGGAGCATCGTCGTCAAGGTCTGCAATATGCTCAACCTTGTAAATCTCTCCTCTTTCCTCCATAAACTTAATTGCTTCTTCTCTTGGAAGAATTGATGGCTTTATAGGAAGATTTTCTTTTGTAATCTTCTTCATTTCTTTTTCAATAGCATCTAAATCTTCATCGCTTAATTTAACATCGCCCAAATCAACGTCATAATAAAAACCTTTTTCATTTGCAGGACCATATGCAAATTTAGCACCGGGATAAAGTCTTTTGATTGCCTGTGCCATAATGTGTGCAGCTGTATGACGTATAATGTGTAATTCCTCCTCAGGAGCACATTCGCCAACAGTTCCGTTTGAATAAACAACTTTCATAATTATATCTCCTTTTATTAATTTACAAATCTCTGTCAGAACAAAAACACCCTTGAACTGACTAACTCAGTTCAAGGGTGCAATACACATAATTCTTATAATGTGTTTTATGCACGGTTCCACCTTGATTTTTAACTCATTTCCCTTTAACGAAAGGCTACGGTGATGCATTTCCTCATCACAGCTCAGGAGTGGTTTTCACTAAGATTTGGTATAGGAAGCTTCCAGCAAACGCTCCCCTCTCTTTATACCTTGTCAAAGCTACTGTCTCCGTCATTGCTTTTATAACATTTTATCACGGACTCTAATTCTTGTCAATATCTATTTTATCTTTATACCGTCTAAAACAGCACCTGTCAATACGTCTCCCATATAATTAAGCTTCAGTGAAAAAAATTTGTTTTCTCTGTCGAGAAGTTCTAAAAATATCTTGTCTCCCTCCCACATAGGAAGCTTTAACAATTCTTCTTTTTTTATCCACTCCAAAGCCCCTTCATCGCAGTCCTTTATTTCCCCCTCAAAACAATCCGATTTAAAAAGATGCATATATTCCGTACCATATTCATTCGACACGAATGTAACAATTCCACAGTACCTGAAAGACTTCAAGGTTAGTCCTGTTTCTTCGTAAACCTCTCTTAAAACACAATCCTCAGGACTTTCACCATCTTCAAATTTCCCGCCAATACCTACCCACTTGTCCTTGTTTTCGTCATCTTCTTTTTTTATCCGATGAAGCATTAAATACTGCCCGTCTCTTTCTATATAACACAAAGTAGTCATTTTCATTTCTATCATCCTTTAGTTTCCATAGATACTTCAAGTTCAATTAGTCATTGGAGAGCCGAACTTGAATACAACTCAAAGTAAAGACACCTTTAGGTGTCTTTACTTAAAACATTTATCAATTGATTTACTTTTTTAACAATTTCTTTATCCGACGCTTTACTTTTTCCTTCAAATTATTTTTACCGTATTTTGCAGCAACATATTCGTAACCATATTTCTGATATAATTTCCAGAAATTTTCTCTATCTGCCGGTTTTCCTGCACTTTTTTCCAGGTGTGGCTGTCTCCCATACGTTTTGCTTTCACGAAAAGTAATATCAGATTTTAAACATTCAAAAAGCTCCTTACCCTTCTGCGTGTTAATCAAAATCATAGATGTCCCAACCTGATCATCCCAATCCGGCATAGTTTTTTCAATTCCCCAAAAATCCCCCATCGTAATGTCAGAGGGTCTTTCAAGATTTGTGAACTGACACTCATAGCATGACGGTCTTAGAATATATCCACCGTAAAACATCACCTTATGTTCCTGTAAAAGCAGTGTGCCTGCTTCAGATTTCCCGTTTTCAAAGAAAGCTTCCTCCGTATGAGTATGCCATCCATTCACCTTTGAACGACATTTATAATTTACAACTTTTGTATGACGTTTCTTCTCAATATGCTTTATATGCTCAGAAAACATAAGAGGACTAGGTACCCCATGACATATAAGGTCAATTGTATAGAAATTATTATATTCTTTGCCGAGATATTGATAAATCCCCTCAATTTGACACGGAGTACCGGTAAAAAGTACCGGTATGCCTTTTTGAAGATCTACTTTTACTTTTTTGAAAGTATCCCCCATATTACTCTGAAGATATTTAGAAACTCTCATTCTGTCGCGAGTTTTTTTGTCATCTGCACGAATATGTACGGCACATAATTTTTCATCAAAAACTACACCATAAATGACTCCATCATTATCAAGAATCCAATCTGAAACCGCAGTAAAAAATCCTCCTGATGAGCTTTTTAATATCGTGTCTTTTTTACTATGCTTTACAGCATAATACTTTTGCAATTCCAAATTTTCTTTCCTCTTAGTTTTAAGCGGACACACATTTACACATTTGTTACACTCAATACATATTTCAGCGTTTATTTCGGGATATAAAAATCCTTCCGAGTCCGGCTTTAATGTAATTGCCCCCACAGGGCATACCGCAAAACAAGACGAACAACCACAACACTGTGATTTTCTTGTAGCATCAAATAATTCAGGCATATGTACCCTCCTCTAAAATTCTCTTAAAAAATATACTTTATTTTTCTATACTTAAGTTTTTCTTAAGATAATCAATAGCTTGCTCTCTTAATTCTTCACGCTTTTTATCCACATCAGCATAATCGATTTCTTCTTTCCAATTGCATGCCGGTCCATTCCATATTCTTCCCGCCAATCCCAATTTGGAAAGAAGCTCAGTCATTCGTTTGCCTCTCGTGGTATGTGCCACTGTTACAAAATTCTTTTTAAATATTAACGAAAACGCAGTTCCGTGAAAAGAATTAGTTATCACATATTCAGCATTTTTGATATAGCTCAAAAACATATCAGGGCCATAATTATATGATTTTTCCGCTTCTGCTAATTTAATTCTTTCAGGAGACCCGTTAATAACACGAACCCCTAACTCTTTCGAAATTATGCTTACAGCTTCATGCAATCCTTTAGTATTTTGAAACCCATAAACAAAAATATAGGGCTTTTTCTCTGCTGTTTTCGATGTTGCTTCTTCATATTTCTCAGCACCAAGAAGCAATGTTGGGTCGATACATACAGTATATTCTCCATTCAATACATCAGTTGCAATCTCACTTTCTTCACGAATTGAAACAGCATCCAGATTTTTACAAAGCTGCTTCATTGATTGCTTTTCTTTTTCTGTATAGCTTTCTTTTAAACTTACAGCATACGTAATCTTTCTGATGTCCTTGCCACCAAAGTCCAAAAAATATGCCGGATCGAAAGTACCATCTACTAAATCAGTATTCCAAAGCTGATCACTTCCCGACACATAAGCATCATACGCTGGTGGATTATTTCGGAGTGATTTTATAGTTTTATACATTTCAGACAAATTAAGATATTCATTTGCGAAATGTGAAAAATTTTGTTCTCTTAATTGATATGTATTCTTTAAATTAACGTAAATTCCTTTAGCAAAACTCCTTGCTGAATTATAAAAACGCACAGGCAAACTGCTTTTTCTTGTGTTTTTCCAACTTAGATATGCCATAAAGAAAGGATCTCTCTTTGCTTGATAACGCATTGTATGGTATTTAGGACAGTAATTAATAACTTTCACTTCGTGTCCCATTTCATCCAATACCTGCTGTAATGCATAACACTGCAGCACTGCCCCCTGATTATGCGCAAAATGAAATGTAATAATTCCAATTTTCATATCTTCTCATCTCCATCTTATAAATATAAATTCACTTCAAACAGGTAACGATAAGCTATCTTACCACACAAATCATTACCAAATAAAAAAATTATTCTTTTGTATCTGCACTTTCCTCAAGTGCCTCAATATAGAAACTTACGGGCCTGAAGCCGTCATTACAGGAAATCATAGCAGACTTTGAATTCTTCATCCATCCGTTATACAGATTTTCACCACCATGAGATAGAGTCATTACAAAAGAAGACATACTTTCCCAGGCACTGTCGCAAAGACCTTCAGGCTTTTTCCATCCGTTTGCAATAAAAACCTGTCCCTCTTTCAAATCGCAAGTATGCTCAATAGGATTTTCATATTTTTCTATTAAATCATCATAATGAGCTGTTCTCATTACTGTTATGCGACATTTTTTCATATTATATTACTTCTCCTTTTAATTCTTAGAAAACATCATAGATTCAAATTCGATTTAATGAAATTATTAACTATTATAGCAACATATGATATACTGTATCTGCGACACAAGTTAATAGTAGCCAATTATCAAGGGTGTATTTTTATTTTTGTAAAATCGATATGTTTTCTCTTCGTTCAAACTCGATATGATATGAATTCATATCAAATATAACAAGCAATCATTTTTTATCTGTTTCTGTCAAATAGTCTTCAACAAGGGCATCCTGAATTATTCTTAAGAGATCAGGTGCTTTCCCTCCAACCGGCTTATTATCAATATGAGTTGCCACAATACAAAAATTTGAACTTGATGAAAGCATAACCTCATCGGCATTCATTAGAAATTCGAGCGAAAATGCTTCTTCCTTAACAGGAATACCTAAGTGATTACATACTTTAATTATATTTTTTCTGGCAATACCTGGCAGAACTAAATTGTCAAGGGGTGCAGTATATAAAGTTCCGTCCTTAATACAATGTACATTAGTATGTGCCCCTTCCGTAACTCTGTTTTTTATACCATCTGCTTCTTTTCTATACATAACGCATTCTTCAGCACCTGCCCTCTTTGCAGCTTCTGAAGCAAGAACATTCGGTAAAAGACAAAGAGTTTTTATATTACACATATAAAAACGTATATCCTCAAAAGATATCAGCTTATCTCTGCGATATATATCTGCTAATTTTCTCGGTGTAACAGTTACCCAAAGATTTGCTTTTGTTTCTGTAGGGAAAATGTGATTGCGAGGCACATTTGCACCTCTTGTAATCTGCCAATATAAAAATGTTTCACCATTTGTCTCACTTGTATCAACCTTTGAAACAAGGTCTATAAGTAAATCTTTTAATTCATCTTTAGTATATGGAATTTCTATTTCAACCATAGCAGCAGAATTGAAAAATCGGTCAATATGGTCATCAAGACAATAGATGGCTCCGTTCCTTGTTGCTGTTGCATCATAAACTCCATCACCAAACCAACATACTCTGTCGCTCATCGGAACACACATATTTTCAATTAAATCATACTTACCATTATAATATCCTAAATTTTTCATTTTTTCCATTCTAAGCTTTCCTTCCTTTTGTTTCGCCAATTTTCAGCGATATGAAATCATTATTCTACGCCAATTACGAAAAGTCAATGAAAACAACTTGTTTTTTATTTCACCATAATCTTTCTTTTGCCGTTCCACGAATTTCCGATATACTCACCCGGTGTCATACCAAACGTTTCTTTAAATACTCTGTTAAACTGCCTTACACTGCCAAAACCAACATCAATTGCCGTCTGTGTTATACTTTTTTCCCCAAGCTGCTTTATCGCGTAATTCAGCCTTATCTCATTGAGCACATGAATAAATGTTGTTCCGTTTAAGTATTTCGAAAACATACGACTAACATAAGCTCTGTTTACTCCAAGCTCGCGCGCAAGATTTTCGAGCGTTATTTTTTCAGCATAATTTCCCTCCATATATGCAACTGCTCTGCATATTGCAAGACTCCCTTCTCTTTCGGGTCTTGTTGAAATGCATGGAATTTCAAAAAGCAAACAGCTCAGTAAAAGGCGTATCTTCTGTTCATCCTGAGGATATTTTAACGGGCACTTTGCAAGATGTGTTATATATAAAAGTCCTTCCTGCGACAATTTCCCCACAGCATTTTCCTTCAGCGACAGATTTTTAATCATATCAGAAAATAAAATAGGGGAAAAGCAAAATACCAACACTTCATTATCTCCTTGTAAATATTCATGCACCTCAAGCGACTGTATAAATGTCCCTTCGCCCTCATTCAATATTCTTTTTTTATAGTTTACAAACATCTCAAGCTTTCCTTTTACGCACACTACAAGCTCACTGTAGTAATTAAGATGTGATGTGCTTACAACATTTTTATGCAGTACACCTGAAAAGTTTATAAACATCGGGTTTAAATCATTCTCATAAATATAAAACATACTGCCTCCATCGAAGGTAAATATATGTCTATAATTTTATATTATTTTTCTTGATTTGTCAATTATGCTTTGATAGAATAAGGTTGAAAGGATGATATAATATGAAAAAATACAACAAGCTAAGCGAAGTAAGATTAAACCAAATCCGACCTTCCGGCTGGATTTTAGATTTTTTAAAAAAGCAGGGCGAAGGAATTCCGGGCAATCTTCATAAAATAGGCTATCCTTATGATAAAGCCTGCTGGCAATACCGTACACTTGCGGGCGGAGGATACGAACAGTGGTGGCCTTATGAACAAACCGCATACTGGATTGACTCGGTTGTAAGAACTGCAGCGCTTACAGATGACGAAAAGCTTTTAAGTGTTGTTATGGAACAGGTAGAAGCCTCTTTTGCAGACGATGGTGATCCGTTTATCGGACCTCTTGATTTAAAGCCCCATAATGGCAGAAACAGATGGCCTAATGCTGTTTATTTTCGTGCTTTATATGCACTTTGGAGCAATACAGGTGATGAAAAGTATCTTAAGAAAATGGCTGAACACTATAAATCTGATACATATGATTATGCATTTAACCGTGATATTGTGAATATCGAAATAATGCTTAAACTTTATGAGTATTACGAAGACGAGTTTTTCTTAAAAAAAGCAAAAGAATCTTATAAGGCATTTAATGAAAAATATGATATCGCATGTGCAGACGAAATGATGTCGGACAAAATTGCAACAGCTCACGGTGTTTCATTTAACGAAGACGGAAAGCTGCCCGCAATTTTATACTCATACACAGGCGACGAGTATCTTCTTGAATCTGCAGTAAACGGATATAAAAAGAATGATGTCTACCATATGCTCCCCGACGGTATTCACAGCTGCAGCGAGGGTACCTGCGGAAATGAAACCTTCCGCACCCACGAATCCTGCGATATATCTGACCATACCTGGTCGCTCGGCTATCTTCTTGAAGCAACCGGAAACGGCGAATATGCCGATAAAATTGAATGGGCAATATTTAACGCACTCCCCGGTGCAGTGGGTCCGTATTTCAAAACAATACAGTATCTCTCCTGCGTAAATCAGGTTATTGCAACAAAAAATTCCACACATATCGGGCAATGGAAAAACACGCCAAGAATGGCATATCAACCTCACCACTACCCCGAATGCTGTGTTGCAAATATCGGCAGAGCAATGCCAAACTATGCGGCAAGAATGTACCATACAACTAAAACAGGTGTTGCTGTAAGCCTGTATGGAGACAGTGTTTTCACGGGCGATTATATAACAATCACTCAAACAGGCGGATACCCGTTTGGCGACAGCGTAGATTTAAAAATAAAACTGACAGACGCTTCAAAAAATGAGCTCAAGCTCAGAATTCCTGCATGGTCAAAGCATACTGTTATAACAATAAACGGTGAAAGAGCTTCTGCACTGACCACAAACGGATATGCTTCCGTAAAAATTGCTGATGGCGACAATGTTAAAATAACCTTTACAAAAGCATTTTTATCTCACAACTCAGCTGACGGAGGTGTATATTACACATACGGTCCACATCTCCTCAGCCTCAGGATAAAAGAAAAGATTGAGATTGACGAAACAGAGCCACGACAGACAAAGGACTTCCCCGCACTTTGTATTACTCCTGAATCAGACTGGGCGTATGCCGTAACAGGATGGGAAAAGGCGGAATTATGCGAAGGAACAGTTACTCAAAGTCCATATTGGGATGGTGTTCCCTTCTCCTTCAGACTTAAAGCAAGAAAGCTTAATAACTGGGAACTTGTACGTGAAAAGCAGGAGAAGAATGATCTCGATAACGTTCAGGGCGAGGGTGTCGACAACACTCAGGTAAACTTAGGTGCAACAGTCATTGAGGATGACCTTCTCCTTACGCCATATTTGCCTGACGCTTCATTTATCGAAAAAAATCTCGGCGAGGAAGAAGAAATAACACTCATACCTTACGGTTGTACAAACCTCAGACTCACAGTGTTCCCTAAATATAAAAGATAATGAAATAACAAATGGGATGTAGACAAAATGCATAGCAGTGTGAGAAATTTTCCGTAAAATCAATTTTTCTATGATAAAATACTCGCTTTCATGGGCAGGAACAGCCAGATTTTGGCTTTCCTGCCTTAACTATACTATAGCACGGATTTTTTCGCTATGTCAAGGGTGCTCTCATTTTGAGGCGATTAATTTTAACCTTGAAAAAGGGACAAACATTATTCTTTAGATAAACTTAAATGTTTAAATTCACAAAACAGTATAACATACTGTAAGCAATTAGTCAATTTAACGCAAAAAAAACAGACCCTTTCAGGTCTGTTGGTATTGGCGGCGTCCCGCTTTCCCAGGCCGTTGCCAGCCAAGTATCATAGGCGCTAAGGAGCTTAACTTCTGTGTTCGGTATGGGTACAGGTGGACCCTCCTCGCTATTGCCA
>JAZNWH010000111.1:0-10480 GCA_045593265.1 Clostridia bacterium
CCTGAATTAAACCCGCTATGATATTCTTTTTCCCTTCACTCATTTTTTCTCTTCTTCGTCTTGCCATAAAAAATTCCTCCTATGATATTTTTATTCTATCATAGAAGGAATCTTTTTTACAGACTTTTTTTCACACTCTCAGGGACTGTAAAAAATTATCAATTTTTTACAGTCCCTTATAAATGATTATTCGTCTTTTTTAGAATCTGCAACTACCTTTTCGACAACGTTGGCAGGAGCTTCCTCGTAACGGATGAATTCATGTACATATCTTCCTCTTGATTGTGTCATTGAACGCAAATCAGTTGCGTATTTAACAAGCTCTGCGGCAGGAATTTCTGCTGCAATAACCTGATTTCCCTTTCCGTCAGGGTTCATACCCATAACACGACCGCGACGCTTATTTACATCACTGATGATGTCTCCTGTGTATCTGTCAGGAGCAGTGATTTCAACTGTATCAATAGGTTCTAAAAGAACAGGAATTGCCTGTGGCATACCTGCTTTGAAAGCAAGGTTTGCCGCAATCTTGAATGCCATTTCAGAAGAATCTACAGGATGGTAGGAACCATCAAGAAGTGTTGCTTTCAATCCTACAACGGGATAACCTGCAAGAACACCTGCAAGGCAGGATTCTCTCAAGCCTTTTTCAACTGCAGGGAAATAGTTCTTTGGAACACTTCCGCCTACTACCTGTTCAGCAAAAACAAGCTCTTCTGTTTCCCATGGCTCGAAAGCAATTTTAACGTGTCCGTACTGACCGTGTCCGCCTGACTGTTTTTTATGCTTTCCTTCCACTTCAACTCTTCTTCTTACTGTTTCACGGTAAGCAATTCTTGGAGCTGAAAGAGTTGCGTCAACTTTATATTTGTCTTTAAGCTTTGAAAGAATAACGTCAAGCTGTAAATCGCCAAGACCACTCAGCAATGTCTGGTGAGTTTCTTTGTTAACTTCAACAGAAATGGTTTTGTCTTCTTCACGGATTTTCGCAAGTCCCGAGCTTATCTTTTCTTCGTCGCCTTTTTCTTTAGGCTCGATTGCCAGTGTCATACAAGGCTTCGGGAAATCGATAGGAGCAAAGGTAAACGGATTTGACTGAGAACATAAAGTGTCTCCCGTTTCGGTTTTTGTAAGCTTTGGAATAACACCTAAATCTCCGTATGTAATTTCAGGAGTATCTATAAGCTTTTTACCTCTTATAAATGAAATCTTACCGATTTTTTCAGGTATTTGTTTATTTGCATTGTAGAGAGTTGAGTCGCTTTTAAGAACACCTGAATAAACTTTTACAAATGACAATTTTCCTACAAACGGGTCAGAAATTGTTTTGAAAACATAAGCTGAGAATGGGTCTGTTTCGCTGCATTCAACAGCAATTTCACTTCCGTCAGGCTTAACACCTGTCTGTGGACCGATTTCGTTAGGTGATGGCATATACTCAATAATAGCATCAAGAAGTTTTCTGATACTTGCAGAGGTAAATGCTGAACCACAGATAACAGGAGTAATGGAAAGGTCAGCTACACCTTGCTTTACAGCCTTTGTGATTTCTTCTTCGGTAAATTCTTCGCCATCGAAGAATTTGTTCATCAAATCTTCACTGGTTTCAGCTACTGCTTCCATAATCATTTGTCTTGCAGGCTGAATTTCTTCCAACATATTATCGGGAACAGGTACATCCTGAATTTTACCGTCAACGAAAATTCTTCCCTGCATTTTTACAACATTTACATAACCTTTAAATTTATCATTTTCTATAATAGGAACATAGAACGGTGCTATGGAGTTTCCGAAAGCATCTTTAAGCTGTGCTAAAACCTTGTTGTAGTCAGCGGTATCTGCATCCATTTTGCTTATAAATATAATTTTAGGAATTTTTCTTTCATTTGTGTAATTCCATGCGAATTCTGTACCTGCATTAACGCCCGATTTGGCAGAAACAACTATTAATGTGCTGGCAGCAATTCTAAGAGCCTGATGAGCCTCGCCCTCGAAATCAAAAAATCCCGGAGCGTCCAAAATGTTTATTTTTTTATTCTTCCATTCAAGAGGATTAACTGTTAAATTAATAGAAATTTTTCTCTTGACTTCTTCGGCGTCATAGTCAGAAACTGTATTTCCGTCTGCAACCTTGCCAAGTCTGTCAGTTCCTTCGCACAAATACAGCATTGCTTCAGTCAAAGAAGTCTTACCCGCACCTCCATGACCTAATACGCATACATTTTTAATATCATTACAGTTGTATGCTTTCATTTTTACCACTCCTTTATATAATATTTTTTCACACGCTTGTGTATATACTTCAAGAATTCTATATGAGTTTTGTATATCCTTTTTATAAAAACAAATATTTTTTGTGAAATATGCACAAAAAATAAGTGAAAAAACATAAAAAAGTTGTAAAAATGGGACGCATGTAAAAATAATGTACCATAATTACATTATCAGTAATAACAGCTAAAAAAAGAACAGCAGAAAAAATCTGCTGTCCGTTTAGATAGTCGATAAATTTTTGAACTCAACCCAGAAAACTGTGCCTTTTTCACTTGAACTGGAAACACCGAATTTGAGGTTATGGGAAACAAGAATTTCTTTTACAATAGAAAGACCGATTCCTGTTCCTGTAACGCGTCTGTTACCAACTTTGTCAATTCGGTAGTAGCGTTCCCATATGTGAGGGAGATTTTCTTTGTCTATAACATCACCGAAATTGATGATTTCGAGAACGGGAGCGTCGTTTTCTGTAAGATTAATGTAGATGTGTTTGTTGTCTATGCTATGATTAACTGCGTTATCCAAAAGATTGCATATTACCTGTCTGATACGGTCTTTATCCGCATTTATTATAATGTCAGGAGCTATGTTTACAATGAACTCATATCCACTGTCTTTGAAAATGTCATATCTTTTTAAAAGCTCTGTTATAGTTTCGGATAAATTGAACTGAGAGTATTCGAATTTTGATTTTCCTGCCTGAAGAGTTGAAAGGTCAAGCATATTTGTAATAAGGCTCGAAAGTCTGTCTGATTCATTTATGATAACATCAAGCTGTTTTTCTCTTTTTTCAGGCTTATCGCCTGTAAGGTCTCTTATTGTTTCGGCGTAGCCTTTAATCATTGTAAGAGGTGTCCGTAATTCGTGGCTTACATTAGCCACTAAATCTTTTCGCATAGAATCTACTTTTGAAAGCTGTGCTGTCATATTATTAAAATCGTCAATAAGCAGACCTATTTCGTCATTAAACTGATTATCTATACGAACAGAATAATCTCCTGATGTAACTGCTTTAGCGGCATTTGAAAGCTTTCTTATAGGCTTTGTAAAATATATAGCAAGAACAAGAGAAATAATTGATGAAACGATTAATACAGTAGCGAGAATAATTACAAAAATTTTTCTTAAAATTCCTGATGTAGCTGCAACGGGCGCTAAAGCAGAACTTGTTACAAGATAAAAGGTATTGTGATTATTTTTAAATTTATTTACAAGAACAATAGTGCTTGTAACATCGTCCTTGTTTTTAACACGGACTACGATGGAATTTTTACCCGTCTGGTCAAGCTTGTCGATGAATTGACTCATACGGTAACGTGAAATCAGGTTACCAAAGGGGTAACGTTGCTGAAGATTCCACATCTGTTCTTCCATATACAAATAAGGAGACATAACAATCTCTTTGTTTTCGTCATAGATTTCAACAAAAATATCATTTTGCTGAGAAAGAGTCATTATACTGTCAATAGAGGAGTGCAAATCTCCCTTTTCCAGTTTTTCAATCATTTGTTTCTGAACGGATTTTACTTCCTTCTGTTTCGTTATTTCGTAAATAGTCTGCAGTCCTAAAATCTGTAATGTGTACATAAGAAGCAGAATAACAGCAACAACACTCATTATACATAAAAATGTTTTTGTTTTTATTGATTTTGGTTTGTGTAAACTTTTCATACCTCACCTTTTGCTTCAGGAACTTCGAATTTATATCCTATTCCCCATACAGTCTGGATGTAATCACGGTATGGGGCAATGCTGTTACGAAGCATTTTTATATGGGTGTCAACAGTTCTGTCATCACCAAAAAATTCATATCCCCAAAGCTTTTCAAGTATTTTTTCACGGGAAAGAACTACATTCTTGTTTTTAATCATAAATAAAAGAATATCGAATTCTTTAGGTGTAAGAGATGCAACTTTACCATCAATTAAAACCTTTCTTCCGTTTTCATCTATCTCAATTCCGTTAACCTTAATGATTCCGTCGTAAGAAGGATTTGGATTTGCTCTTTTTATTATAGATTTTATTCTTGCCATAAGCTCTTTCGGACTGAATGGTTTTGTTACATAATCGTCAACACCTAATTCAAACCCGAATAATTTATCATATTCTTCGCCTCTTGCCGAAAGCATAACAACAGGAACCTGAGAAAACTTTCTTATTTCTCTCAGAGCAGTAAAACCGTCAACCTTAGGCATCATAATGTCAAGTATTACAGCATCGTAATCGTTATTTCTTATTTTTTCTATAGCTTCAAGTCCGTCGCTGGCTTCATCAAAGCCGAATTCTTCAAATTCAAGATATTCTTTTATAATATCACGAATTCCTGCTTCGTCGTCTACAATTAAAATATTATACATTACACTTTCTCCCTTCATCTTTATATTTTAACATAAATTATGAAAAAAGCTATGGAATTTATGTTAAATTTTAATTCACCGATTATTCACATTAATTATACAATATATAATTCTCTAAATCAAGCTTTTGTATTGACTTTGATTTATAAAGAGAGTATAATCACAAATGGTGATTACAATGATAAAAGAATGGTATAAAGAGGAAATAACAAGAGTTTGCCAAAAGGTAAATTCTCTTGAAAAAGATTTGGTTTTCGGCATCGCAGCAGATTCCCATCTTGATAATTCTATGGAAGATTTTGCAGAAAACATAAAAGCTGTTGACGAAAAAATCAATATGAAATGTTTAACTCATCTTGGAGATTTTATGAACGGAAATCTTCCCAGGAATGTAACTATGAAAGTTTTAGATGAACAGATGACTCTTTACAGGAACGCAGTAAGCAATAAGCATTTTTATCCTGCGCAGGGAAATCATGACGGTTTTTCAGGAGACAGAGCAGTTGACAGCGACTGGTTTGAAGCTACAAAATTTACTGATAGCTATGAAAATGTGGTACGTCCCGAGAATAAACCTTACTTCTATGCAGATTTTGAAGATTTGAAGGTGCGTTTTATAATAGTAAGTACATTCTTTTATGAAGGCTATGATGACGGAACACCTTATAAAAAACGCGACGGAATAGATGATAAACAGGTACAATGGCTTGAAAATGAAGCCTTTGATATTAAAGAGGGTTGGACAGTATTTTTATTTTCTCATGATTGTCCTCTTGAAAATTATGAAGAAGAAAGCCGATATAAAGAAACTGCAATACATAATGGCGGAAGAATTTTTAACAGTCTTGTGGAAAAGTCAAAAGAAAAAGGCTTTGATATAGGTGTATGGTTTATAGGACATTTCCACGGAGACAACCATGTTTGTATTGATGGAATTAACTTTGTTACGGTTGCTTCTCAGACTGCTTATGTTCCTACACTTTTTGATATGCCTCTTGGCGAGTATCCACAAAGAGATTTAAATACTGTAACTGAAGATTCGTGGGAAATTGCTGTATGGAATAAGGAAGAAAAAACAGTTAACCTGATTCGTTTCGGAGCAGGAAATGACAGAGTTATTAAATATGGAGGCAGAATATGAGTACATACTTTAATGAAGAAATAACAAAAACTGTAAACACCTTAAAGGAAGATAAGTACGATTTATGTTTTGCTTTGCTGTCTGACTCCAAGCTTTCTGATGAGGGTGTTCTTACAAGAGAAAACATAGCTGAAGTTGATAAAGAAGCAAATTTTGATTTTATAGTTCACTGCGGAAATTATATTTTAGGCAATAATCCTGAAAAAATTTCAAGACGCCTTATGACAGACGAAATGAAAGACTATCAGGATTCAATAAAAAGCGGCAAAATCTTTGTTTGTCAGGGTGAGAACGACGGATGGAGAAATGAACGATTCAAAGGTCAGCTTGCTTATAATATAGTATGCGATGAAACCTGGTATGAGGATACTTCATTTTTGAATACATACGTTGTGAGAAATGGAAATTCACCTTATTACTACAGTGATTTCGAAGATAAAAAAGTAAGAGTAATATGTCTTTGCTCATACATTTCAGAACTTGATAATGAAAACGAAATGTTTGAAAAGCTGACAACTTTAGGTGTAAAGCAAACTGTATGGCTTGACAAAGAGGCATTAAATGTTCCTGTTGGGTGGACTGTGTTGATTTTCTCACACAGAGCGCCTAATTCACGCTTTGAAACAGGACAGGACCCGTTTATTTACAAGGGTAGATCTACAGAAAAAACTCTTGCTGTTCTGCAACAGGCACAAAAAAGAGGTGTTAATATTGCCGCATGGATTTTTGGCGGATATGGTGCAGACGGACACTTTAACATAGGAGGAATTAATTACATATCTGTTCCTTATCAGTGTCTTAATTCATCTGTGATTAATAAGTGTGGTCTTGAGGAAGTAAAAAGACAAAAAGATACTTTAACTCAGGAGTGCTGGAATGTGTTCAGTTTAAATACCGATGAAAGAATATTAAGACTCATTCGTTTCGGAGCGGGTAAAGATAGAGTAATAAAATATTAAATAACAACCTGCAGCAAATGCTGCAGGTTGTTATGTTCATTAGTTCGAATTTTCAAGTTCTTCCTGTTCAAGAACACGGTATGCAACTTTTCCTACTAACGTTTTAGGAAGATTTTCCCTGAATTCAATATCGTAAGGAAGAGCGTATTTAGCCATATTCTTTTTGCAGTAATCCATAATAATTTCTTTTGTTTCATCATTTGCAAGGCTTTTATCCTTAAGCATAATAAATGCTTTTACTTTTTGCATTTTATATGGGTCTGCTACACCTATAACACAGCTCATCTGAATAAGCTCATGGGCGTCTAATATGTTTTCAAGCTGAGATGGATAAACATTGTAGCCACTTGTTACAATCATTCTTTTTATTCTCTGTTTGAAATAAATAAATCCATCTTCATCCATAGTGCCTAAATCACCTGTGTGAAGCCATATTCTTCCGTCTGAATGCTTCTTTAGTGTGTTGGCTGTTTCTTCCTCCTGTCCCATATAACCTTTCATAACAGTAGGACCTGATATACAGATTTCGCCTTCCTGATTATAAGGAACTTCATCAGTTGTATTAACGGCGACTATTTTGAAGAATGTATCAGGAAAAGGAAATCCTATGCTTCCTTCACGATACATATGTGTAGGTGTAAGACAACAAGCTGTTACACATTCTGTTGTTCCGTAGCCTTCTCTGATTATAACTTTACCATTATGTTCTTTTAAGAATTTATCTATTTTTTTCTTGAGTTCAACAGATAAAGTATCTCCACCTGAAAAGACACCTTTAAAACAAGAAAGGTCAATAGTATTGAATTTCGGATTTCTTAAAAATGCTTCATAGAGTGTAGGTACACCTGCTATAAAGTTAGGTTTGTGCTTTTTTATCAGGTCTGCACAGCTGTCAGGGGTGAATTTGGGAATAAGGATACATCTTCCGCCGCTTGCAAGCATGGAATGGATGCCTACGCCTAATCCGAAACCGTGGAATACAGGCATAATAGACAGCATTTTATCACCGGGCTTGAACATTTTATTTGTGGCAATAACTTGTTTTGCAAGTGCATTAAAGTTGTGGTTTGTAAGCATTATACCTTTGTTTTTACCTGTGGTTCCACCACTGAAAAGAATAACAGCTGTATCATTTTTAATTGTTTTAACGTATACATCTTGCGTAATACCTTTTGCCAATTTGATAAAGTCATTCCATAAAATCACAGTGCCGTTGTTAGGAACATCAACTTCTACCTTTTTCTGGGTAAGCGTATATGCAACCTTCATAAAAGGAGAAAGAGCATCTTTGACGCTTGTTACTATAAGCTTTTTAAGTAAGCCTTTATTTAAAATATTTTCAAATTTGAAATATGCCAGGTCAATGGTGAGACAGTATTTGCTTGAGGTGTCAGTGATATAAAATTCTATTTCATTTTCTGCTGACAACGGATGAATCATACTGGCAATTGCACCGATATAGTTAATTGCGTAGAAAAGAATTACTGCCTGAGGTGAGTTGGGCATACAAATTGTAACATGTTCACCTTTTTCCACACCTATTTTTTTTAAGGCGAAAGCCGCTTCTTTGATTTTCTTTACGAACTCGGAGTAAGTTACAGATGTTCCCATGAAGTCATATGCAATGTATTCAGGATACTTATCTGCAATTTCAGCTACAGCATCGTAAATTGAATTTTCACTGTAAGTCAGGTTGGCAGGAACATCTCCGATATTTTTAAGCCATGGTGCGTTTAACTGCGTCATAATCTATTTCCTCCTTGGCAGGTCTGTCTAATAATTCGGGATTTTGAAGAATGTATTTTAATATTCTGATAGTTTTTGAATAGTAAAAACCATCAGCAATACGTTCATCGATAGTAAGGCCTAAATCTACAGTTTTACGCATCTGATAACTGCCATCGGGTTCAAATACAGGTTTGTCATATATCTTTCCTACTACTACGAAAATAGAGTTTGTTCCCCAGTTGGTAAGGTGGTGATATCCTGCCGGCAAACCGATAGAACCAAAATTAGATAAAAATATGGTAGCCTGATTTGGGTCTGTTTTTACCAATGATTCAGGAACCAGTCCGTATTTATCCAGCTTATTGTAACACCACATAAGGAAAGAAAGCAATGGGAACGGAAGCTTCTTCATCATATCCATTGCGTCTGTAGTATTATCCTTTAAGGTATCGCTTTTACAAACAGAAATTTCTTTGACAAGCTTTTCGTGAACTGTATCAATAGTGTCATCAGGTGAAAAATTCATAAAAGCAAGAGATTCGAGAGCTTTGTCGTTAAATTGCTTTTTTACTGTAAAAGCTGCAGATATGTGTTTTCTCTGATATACACGGTTTCTTTTAACAAAACGGTTCATTTTGGGTCTTTGAGTTATAACTTTTCCGAAAGATGCGATAAGTGCCTGAAAAAGAGTATATGGAGCATCAACGCAGTTTTTATTCTTTTCTTCAAGGTAAGAAAGTAAGTTCGTAACATCAATGCTTTCGCTTATAAAAGCTTCATTATCACATCTGTTGGGATATATAAATGGCATTATCACATGCATGGAGTCGATATCTTTAATCCATACACCGTCTCTTCTGTCGCCAAGTTTCTTTTTATTCATTTTAAAACCACCTTTTTGTTTGTAAACACATACACAAACATTATACTACTTTTTGTCGAATAAGTCAAATTCAACATAAAAAAAGCTTTTGTTTTCGGAATCTTGTAAAATAACAGTGTTAAGTACAGGATAATTAGGTTTGACGTAAAAGATTTAATCTGTTATAATTATCTTTGAGGTGTTAGCATAATGCTTAAAAAGATTGTATTGGCAGTTGTTTTGATTACAGTAATTGCAGGTTCTGTTGCTGTATTTATGAATATAGATAAAATTGAACTTATATATACCGGATTTTTTATGTCTTCGGAAAAACTTCAG
Organism: Clostridia bacterium; assembly: GCA_045593265.1. Lineage (GTDB taxonomy): Bacteria > Bacillota > Clostridia > RGIG6154 > RGIG6154 > RGIG8497. The sequence goes on from JAZNWH010000111.1 coordinate 9,661, forward strand.
GAAAAAACTCAGAAGTCCAAAGAAAAGTTACAGGAAACACTAAAAAATCAATACGGGATAGAAAATATTGAAGAATTAATGGATCTTGAGGAAGAAAATGAAATTACAGATGGAAGTGTGAATGTTGACGAGTTAAGGAAAAGAGCGCAGGAGAGAAAAGCTCTGCGTGAAAGACAACTCAAAGATAAAATAACTAAAGAAGAGAACTGCAGAATTGCAGTTGAAGATGCAATAAATGAGATTTATGTTCTTAAAGCTGAATATGTATCTGTTCTTTCCGGAATTGAGAGCGAAATAAAGGGGTACTATAATTCACTTATGCGTCAGGAGGGTATGACAAAGTCAAAAGCAAAACTGAGTGTTGCAAATAATTATACGGAAACTATGCTTGTTTTTCAAAAAAAATGCGATGATGCAGTTAATAATGTTTTAAGCAAACTGGAGACAGTTCTTAATGAAAATGACGGAGATTTAGATATAATTTCCCAGATACGACAAGAGTATCAGAATATAAAAAATGAAAAAATGAATTATTATATGTCAAGATATAACAAAAAGTGATAATATACACCTTTGATATGTAACAAAGGTGTATATTTTCAGTTTGTTCAGGTTTGACAATGTGTGGATATTATGATACAATCAAAATATTGATTAAGTTTATTAAAAAGGTAGATAAGCAGTTGCGTTAGTATCCGAACTCGCCTAAATCAAGTAAAATAGCTGTTTTTCATCGTTGTCGGTCTTATAATACGAAAGTATTACTGCGACCTGCCGCCTTGAAAAAGCAACAATTTTATCTTGCTTTAGGTTCGAAGAA
>JAZNWH010000112.1:0-17220 GCA_045593265.1 Clostridia bacterium
AACAGTTGTAAACACTTACGAATATACCCCTTGGGGTGGTGAAATTCGTAACGAAACTGAAACTGTTGACAATCCAATAAAATATGCCGGAGAGTACTACGATGATGAGCTTGATATGATATATCTCCGTGCAAGATACTATGATCCTCAAATCGGTCGATTTACAAGTTTTGATATCGAAGAAGGCGAAATTGCAAGCCCTCTTGATATGAATAGGTATGTGTACTGTAGAAACAATCCGATTAAGTACATTGATCCAACAGGTAGAGAAGGTGTTGCAGCAACGATGTTATGGGATGCTTTCTTTGGTGGTGGTAAAGATAAGGATTATTCATATAATCAAGAAATAGTTAGAACATTTTATTCGTCTCCAAATTTGAACAAAATAATAAACTATAATTTTGAAAAATTTAAAAAATCTGGTCTTTCAGCTGATGCTTATTCAGAAAGTGTAAGTTTTTATGGAAATGATCTAAATCCTAATGATCTTGATTTGCATTTAGCAGTTGGATTGGCTGATTATTCAATGACATTTACTAAAGAGATTGTCAAAAAGAGATTCTTGTGGATGACTTGGGAAGAAACAGTTTACAATGTAAAAGTAACAATTTCTGATAGATACAATTTTGACAATTATCGAGAAGGACAACATTTTAGCGATTTCTTAAACAATTTGGGGTATGATTGGCAAAAATCTGGTTCATTAAAACCGTATTATTGGAGTGTTACTTTTATGAAGAAAGGATTGTAGAAGTTATGAAGAAAGTTGTATCATTGATTAGTTTTCTCGTTGTGATCATATTTATAAGTTCTTGTGCAGGAACAGGAGATTGGATTTTCGAGTTGCCAAATGATTACGAAGTTTGGCACATAAATTCAAGGGAAATATTAATAAAATGCACTGATTTGGAGAATCCTGGCGATAAAATTCCGTCATTTGTAAAAGAATTTTCATATGATGATCGCTATGTGTTTTCGAGGAATATTGATAGTGTGTCTTCCAACAATGTTCTTAACGAAACATATTACACATTGGATACACTTGAAAAGAAAGTATATGGTCCATTTGAAAGCATAGAAGAACTGCAGAAACAGGCAGATGAATGGAATGTTGAGATTCCTGAAAGATGGTATAGAACATCACCGGATCCCAATATGAGTAAGTAAGAAGACAAGGGAAGACGAGGGGACGGTTATGTTGTCTTGACAAATAAGATGATAAAGGACAATAGAACCGACCCTTTGTCTTTTAACGCAGTTACCAATACTATTTGGTACTTTCTATACAAATAAAGGAGTTAAAATGAATCAAATAGAAAAAATTAACTATCTTATAAAAGATTACCAAAATGATCATTATACGACTGATTCTTTTTGTGATCAATTTGTTACAACATTGTACTATGAAAAAGATGATAGTATTTCTTTTGAACTATTTGTTGTTTTAGATGGATATGCTTCAATTTTTTCAAGATTTTCTCCATTTGATGAGGATGTTAAATCAGGTATGTTGTTTGACGAAGAACGTATTAAAACCGAATTTAATAAGATGTTAACGGTATTATCAACAATGTTACCGCAGGACATCACCAAATACAAGGGGGAGATTGGATAACAAGTGTCATAACAACAAAGAATGGTTCTGCTATCAATACTTTTGAATATGAATATGATGCAGAATAATTCAAATAAATAATCAATACATTTTCTTGAAAATTTGTGTTAAAGGTTGTCATTTTTTGTAGTATGTGATAAAATGATTTAGACGAAAAGTGTTGAGGTGAGCATTGTGGCAGGAGACAGAAATGAAATAAATATGACTTACGGGGCAATGACTGGTAAAATCATAAAATTTGCAGTACCTTTAATGTTATCGGGCATTTTGCAGCTTTTGTTCAATTCTGCAGATATGATTGTAGTAGGTAAATTTTCCGGCGACTATGCACTGGCTTCGGTTAGTGCTACTTCAACAATTACAAACCTGTTAATAAATCTGTTTATAGGTCTTTCTCTGGGTGCTACTGTTACTGTTTCAAGGTATTACGGAAACAACCATTCTGAGGGTATGGAAAAAAGCTCACACACAGCAGTAACATTAAGTTTTATATGTGGATTGTTTCTTGCTCTGATTGGCAATATTCTTGCCAAACCTTTGTTGAAGCTGACCGGGGTTCCGGATGAAATTATTTCTAATTCTGTTCTTTATTTGAGAATTATTTTTGCAGGCATGCCCTTTAATATGCTTTATAATTTTTCAAGTGGAATTATGCGTGCTTACGGAGATACAAAAAAACCATTTTTGTATCTTGCTATAGCAGGTGTTGTAAATGTATGTTTAAATCTGTTTTTTGTTATAGTTTGCCATATGAGTGTTGAGGGGGTAGCAATAGCTACAGTTACGTCTCAGGCAATTTCTGCCCTTTTAGTGCTGAGAGCATTAATGAAAGTAGATAACGGATGCCGTATTTCTTTTTCAAAACTGCATATACATAAGGAACAGCTGAAAATGATTCTTGCGGCAGGTATTCCATCGGGAATTCAAAGCTGTATGTTTTCAATATCAAACATACTTATTCAGTCATCAATAAACAGCTTCGGTGCAGATGTTATTGCAGGTTCAGGTGCAGGCGGAACTATCGAAGGTTATGTTTATGTAGCTATGAATGCTTTTGGTAATGCAGCAGTTACAATGTCGTCGCAGAACTATGGCGCTCACAAAATACATCGTATTTTAAAAGGATGGCTTGCGTGTCTTGCCTGTGTATCCGTTGTGGGACTTAGCATCAGTTGGCTTGTAATTTTGTTGTCAAAGCCTTTAGTTAATCTTTTTGTTTCTGCTCCGTTGGTAATTGAAACAGGTATTCAAAGACTGTTTTACATTTGTGCACTTTATTTCACATGTGGTTGTATGGAGGTTTCTACAGGGGTAACGAGGGGAATGGGATACTATATTCACCCGATGATTTTATCTGTTTTTGGTGTGTGCGTGTTCCGTGTGCTTTGGATTTTTACAGTTTTTGAAAAGATACATACACTTCCCTGTTTGTATATATCCTATCCTATATCCTGGATACTTACTTTTTCGGTGCAATCAGTAATTTTTGTTGTACTGGCAAAGAAAAAAATAAAAAATCAAATATCGTAATTACAGAAAGGAATTTATTATGAAATACGCAAAGGATTTTGGATTTTTACCTGAAAATGATGGTCTTAAAAACGCTCAGGCACTTCAAAGTGCTGTAAATGGCGGCGGTGATATTTATATTGATTTGCCGGGTGTTTATATGCTTGCAGACCAGATATTGCTCGGCGATGACACAAATCTTTATTTTTGTGCAGGCTCTTATATCAAAAGAGAAAAGAACCCCGAAGAAACAGCCTATGTTTTTGTAAACGAAGGGGCATATACTCATACATATAACAAAAATATTAAAATAAACGGACTCAATCTTATTTGTAATGGTGTTACAAAGGATGCTATCACACCTGAAAGTAAGAAGCTTATATCAGGCCTTAATGGTCATATTTGTTTCTTCTATGCTAAAAACATTGTAATTGAAGATTTTCAGTGCCTTGACCTGCCTTCTCAGTGCTTTTGTATTCATATCTGCACCTTTGAAAATGCGGTTATCGAAAGAGTTCGCATTGAAGGTAAAAAGGATGCTGTACATTTCGGTTACGGAAGTAAATTTGTAATAAGACACGGACTCTTTAAAACCTTTGATGACCCTATTGCATTAAATGCCCACGATTATACAGGCTCAAACCCACAAATGGGCTGGATTGAAAACGGTCTTATAGAGGATTGCTATGATATGGATGACGATTCAACGGACGGTTATTTCTGCAGAATTCTTGCAGGCTCCTGGTCAAAATGGTACGAGGGAATTAAAGTTCAGCGTTCCGACTCTGTATTTGTAAACGGAAGACTCTACAGAGTTCATGCTCCTGTTGACGGAACAATTTATACATCGCTGACTCCTCCCTGCCACGAAAAAGGAATGGCAGAGTATGATGGTATATGGTGGGTAGCTGTTCAGGATGAGGAATATTATAACTGCGGCTGCAGAAATATTCATTTCAAAGACATTTATCTCCAGAAAAAAAGACCTACCGCTTTTTCAATTCACTTTGACAAGGATAACTGGTCAAGAAGCTATTATCCGAATACTACAGCACCTGTTCAGGAAAATCTTATATTTGAAAATGTCGTTGTGGAAAATGAAAATGTTCCTGAACTTTTATATTCAAGAACTCCTGTTGATAATGTTAAGTTTATCAACTGTACTTTTACGGATAACTGTATCAATTTAAAACATATTGAAACAGAAGGTATTGTTTACCCTGAAACAAACATTTTGTTTACAGGCACGATGTTCAAAAAAGATATTGACACCTTTATCACCTGCGACGAAGGCTTAAAGGCAAATGTAACCTTTACAAATACTATGAATAAAACTTTTAAAACAAAGGTAAAGGGTGAAGTTAATATAAAAACTTCCGATATCGAGATTGAAAAGGAATAAAAATATGCTTAATTCACTTTTTGAAAATTTTGATGTAATTTTATCTTTGGATACAGAAACAACAGGTCTTGATTTTAAAAACAATAAAATAATAGAATTATCTTGCGTAAGATGCATCAGAGAAAATGACGAAATTGTTGTTACAAACGAATTTGATAAACTGATAAAGCTTCCTGAGGGGGAAACAATTCCCCCTCAGATTGTGGAGCTTACTCATATAACAGATGAAATGCTCCAAAACGAGGGCGAAAAAGAAGAGACTGTTTGCAGAGAGTTTGCAGAGCTGTTTAAGGGAGAAAGAATTTTGGTTGTTGCGTATAACGCACAGTTCGATATGAACTTTATATATTACTTTCTTGCCCGCAACGGATGCACTCATATTCTTAAATCAATAAAAATGCTTGATGCTCTTACTGTCTATAAGGACAGACGCAAATTCCCTCATAAGCTTGCAAATGCAATTGAGGAATATGACCTTTCTGACAAAGTTACAAACAGCCACCGTGCAATTGATGATACATTGGCATTAGTGGAAGTGTTAAAGGCTATGGACGAAGAAGAAGACGATTTAATGAAGTACATAAATTTATTTGGCTATAATCCTAACCACGGCATAAGCGGGACAAAAATTTCTTCAATTACATATAAAGAGCAACCTTTTAAGCGTGTTGAAGGAGCTAAACTCTATAAATAAGTCAAAAACACGTACCCATTTGCAGAGTGTTCTAAAGGACACTCCGCAAATGGGTACGTGTTTTTGTGGAAAAGCCGAACCATAGAGATATTTTTATTTTCTGTCGATATGCAAACTTCGTTTGCTCGATATTTTTGTTATCACAAAATCAATATGTTTTCGTTTCACTCAAACTCGATATGATATAAATCTCGTAAGAGATTTATATCGATGAAAAAACGACTTGTTTCGACAAGTCGTTTTTTCTGGTGCCGGTGGTGGGACTCGAACCCACACGCCATCGCTGACAACGGATTTTGAGTCCGTCTCGTCTACCAATTCCAACACACCGGCAAATATTAATTTAACAAAGACTATGATATCATATTTTAATGTGATTGTCAAGTAAAGGGGCTGTAAAATATAAAGTTTTTTCTCTAACTTCTTTTATCCGGAAACGACAATTTTCAAACGAAAGTTGTCATTTCTTTTTGGAATAACCGAATGGTTTGGATGACATTTAATTATTATTTTTCTTTGCGGTGTTTATTGATGAAATAAGTATTTTCTTCAACTCAACACACTTTTCAAGAATAGTTTTATCGTCATAATATCCACTTTCAATAATGAGTTCAATCCAATATTCGCTTTCAGAACACTCTTTTAATGCTATTTGCGAGTTTGCACCTTACTTCTTCAGTATTCACTATTACTTATTACTTCAAAATCGACGAAGGTGATTTTTAGGGAATAGTGAAGAGTGAATAGGTAATAAAAATCGACATTCCACTGTCGAAGAATGTCGATTTTTGGCGCATCCGAATGGATTCGAACCATCTGCCTCAGGAGTCGGAGTCCTGCGCTCTATCCAAGTGAGCTACGGATGCATACTATAAGGGAATGTAAAAAAAGTTCATTTTCCATTCCCTGAAAAAGGGTCTGTAAAATTTACAGACCCTTTTTATATTAACAAAAATCTTCAGGTCTTTCTTTGCCTGCAAACTTGTAAAGAATTGCGTCTACGATACGTTTTGAAGCATTTCCGTCTCCGTATGGGTTAGCGGCTTTTGCCATTTTATCATAGGAGTCTTTATTATCAAGCAAGTCGGTTGCAAGGTTTATAATAACGTCTTTTTCAACACCTGCGAGCTTAACTGTGCCGGCTTCAACTGCTTCCGGTCTTTCTGTTTCTGTACGAAGAACAAGAACAGGCTTTCCAAGAGCAGGTGCTTCTTCCTGAATTCCACCTGAGTCTGTCATAACCATATAGCATCTGTCCATTAAGTTATGAAGCTCCTGAACGTCCAGTGGTGCGATTAAATGTACGTTGTCAAGCTGACCTAAAATTCGGTCTGCAACTTCTTTAACAGCAGGGTTAAGGTGAACAGGATAAACGATTTCTACATCTTTATAATTCTCAGCAATATATCTTATTGCGCCACAAATATCTTCTAATGGCTTTCCTAAATTTTCACGTCTGTGAGCAGTAACTAAGATTACCCTCTTGTTTTCGAAATCAAGATTTTTCAAGGTTTCGTCAGCAAATTTGTAATCAGCTTTAACTGTTGTTTTGAGTGCATCTATTACAGTATTTCCTGTTATATAAATATCCTCTGCGCTGATGTTTTCCTTAAGAAGATTATCTCTGTTCTTAACAGTAGGAGAAAAATGCATATCTGTCATTCTTCCTGTAAGCTGACGGTTCATTTCTTCAGGGAAAGGTGAGTATTTGTCATATGTACGAAGACCTGCTTCGACATGGCCTACCTTTGCCATATTGTAAAATGCTGCCAAAGCACCTACGAAGGTTGTTGATGTATCGCCGTGAACAAGAACAATATCAGGCTGTTCCTTTTTGATTACCTCATCAAGGCCGGTAAGTGCATTTGTAATGATGCCTGTAAGTGTCTGTCTGTCTTTCATAATGTTAAGGTCATAATCAGGCTTAATTTCAAATATTTCAAGAACCTGGTCAAGCATCTGTCTGTGCTGAGCAGTAACTGTTACAACTGACTTAATTCCTTCTGTTTTTTCAAGCTCTTTTACCAAAGGTGCCATTTTTATAGCTTCGGGTCTTGTACCGAAGACGGTCATTACTTTTACCATTTTTATCTTATCCTTTCTTTTTTAACTTTTTAATAAGTATAGCTATCAAAATAATTGCCAGTACAATAACAAGAGTGAAAATAGCGGCTATATAGCCAAATCTTGTAAGAATAATTGCACTTACACCTAAAACTCCTGCTATGGTGTAGAGTATGAAAACAGCCTGTTTCTGATTAAAGCCCATATCTATAAGCTTATGGTGAAGATGACCTCTGTCAGGCTGCATAATGGGTTTTTTATTTTTAATTCTGCGAAGAATTGCTATTGATGTATCGAAAATAGGGAGAGCAAGCACTAAAAGAGGAACTGCAAAGGAAATAACAGCGTAAGCCTTAAAAACACCCTCAATGGAAATACACGCAAGTGCAAATCCTAAAAACAGTGCTCCCGAATCACCCATAAACATTTTTGCAGGATTCATATTGTAAGGAAGAAATCCTATACACGCACCTGCAATACAAGCAGTAAATACTGCAATGTTAGCTTCGCTTACCATCAGGGCAATAACTAAAAGGCATACCGACGAGATAGATGCAACACCTGCTGCAAGTCCGTCAAGTCCGTCTATTAAATTAACTGCATTTGTAACTGCACAAATCCACAGAACGGTAATAGGTATTGAAAGACTTCCGAGAACAAGATATTCCTGACTCGAAAAAAGCAGAGGGTTGGTGAAAACCTCAATCTTGACTCCACATAAGGCAACTACTGTTGCCGCCACAATCTGAAAAATAAACTTAACAGATGCTTTCATTGGTTTTCTGTCATCAAAAATTCCTACAATTACTATTATAAGCGTACCTGCAAGTATTCCAAGCATTTCAGGTGTTAAAACACCGAAAAACATAAATGAGGCAAGAAATCCAAGATATATGCCCACACCGCCAAGCCTTGGGATAGGTTCTTTGTGCATTCTTCTTGCGTCCTTGGGGACATCTATTGCTCCGATTTTTTCAGCAAAAAGCTTTGCGAAAGGCATCAGTGCAAAGGAAATTCCCAGAGCGACGAAAAACGCAAGAACAATTTTTATCATATCGTTCATTTAAATATCCATAGCCTTTCTGCCTACAAATAGTACTTAAAAATTCTGCAACACCTTATTGTAGGCTGACAAGGCGTTAAATCCTCCGAAGTTACGTTCAAACAATAAAACCAACTTTTTCATAAACGGTTTTCAAGGTGCTTTGAGCGATTTCGTTTGCTTTTTGAGCACCTGATTTATAAATACCTTCAAGATAATTCTTGTTTTCCATAAGGTCCTTGTGTTTTGCCTGAATAGGTTCAAGCTCTGCAATAACAGCTTCGGCAATAGCTTTTTTGAAGTCTCCGTAGCCTTTTCCTTCAAATTCTTTTTCAGCCTCTTCTATAGTTTTAGAGGTAGTAGCACAGTAAATTGAAAGAAGATTGTTAATAGCATCTCTGCCTTCTTCAAATTTAACGTAAGAAAGAGAGTCGGTAACTGCTCTTTTGAATTTCTTCATAATAGATGCAGGGTCTTCGAGAAGCGCAACCATACCTGCAGGAACGGATTTTGACATTTTCTTTGTAGGGTCGGAAAGGTCCATTACTCTTGCACCTGTTTTTCCGATATATGCATCGGGAACTGTGAAGGTGTCTCCGTAAATACCGTTAAATCTTTCAGCAACATCACGTGTCAGTTCAAGATGCTGCATCTGGTCATGACCTACAGGAACAAGGTCAGCATTGTATAAGAGAATATCGGATGCCATAAGCACAGGATAAGTAAAGAGACCTGCATTTATATTATCTGCATGTCTTTCGGATTTATCCTTGAACTGAGTCATTCTTGATAATTCACCCATATATGTATAACAGTTAAGAACCCAGGAAAGCTGTGTGTGTGCAGGAACATGGGACTGCATAAACATAATACACTTCTGAGGGTCAAGACCACAGGCTATATACTGAGCAAGGAGAGATATACATCTTTCTCTTAATTCTTCGGGATTCTGACGTACGGTTATAGCGTGCAAATCAACAACAGAAAAAATACAATCATACTCGTCAACCAGCTTTGTCCAATTCTTGATAGCACCCAGATAATTACCGATTGTAAGCATACCTGACGGCTGAATTCCGCTGAAAATTCTCTTTTTCATTATTTTACTTCCTTTCATATATAAACACTTAAAAATACACTTTTAAACATTTCATTTAGTATATCATAAATTTGTGAAATTTACAAGTTATCTATTGACAAAACAGAAAAAAGTGGTAAAATACAATTAGCACTCTAAGAGCTTGAGTGCTAAAGGAGGAAAATAAATGGCTAAGAAACAGTTTAAATCCGAGTCAAAAAGACTTATGGATATGATGATCAATTCTATTTATACTCATAAGGAAATTTTTATCCGTGAGCTTATTTCAAACGCATCCGATGCTATTGATAAGTATTATTATCTTTCTCTCTCGGATGAAAATATTAAATTTGACAGAGAAAACTTTTATATAAGACTTGCAAGTGATAAGTTTGCCCGTAAGCTTGTTATTACAGATACGGGTATCGGCATGACAAAGGAAGAACTTGAAACAAATCTGGGCACTATTGCCAAAAGCGGTTCTCTTGCATTTAAAACAGAAAATGAGAAAAAAGAGGATGTTGACATTATAGGTCAGTTCGGTGTAGGCTTTTATTCTGCTTTTATGGTTGCAGATAAAATTACAGTAGAGTCAAAGGCTCATAACTGTGATGAAGCATTTATCTGGGAATCCTCAGGAAGTGATGGCTACACAATTAATCCTTGTGATAAAAAAGATACAGGTACAGTAATTACACTTTATATAAAAGCAGATACAGATGACGATAAGTACAGCGATTATCTTGAAGAATACACATTAAAGCACCTTGTTAAAAAGTATTCTGACTACATTAAATATCCTATAAAGATGCTTTGCACAAAAACAGTAACAAAGGATGCTCTCGAGGGAGAAGAACCAAAGACAGAAACAGTTATGGAGGACGAAGTTCTTAATTCAATGGTTCCTATCTGGAGAAAGAACAAAAGCGAAGTAACTGATGAAGAGTATAACACATACTACAAGGATAAATTCCGCGACTGGCAGGATCCTGCAAAGGTTATAAGGACAAGTGCAGACGGAGCGGCAAGCTATACAGCTCTTATGTTCATTCCTAAAAAAGCGCCTTATGACTATTATACAAAGGACTACGAAAAGGGTCTTGAGCTTTATTCAAACGGAGTTATGATAATGGAAAAATGTGCAGACCTTGTTCCTGACTGTTTCAGTTTTGTAAAAGGTCTTGTGGATTCTGCAGATTTATCATTAAATATCTCCCGTGAAATACTTCAGCACGACAGACAGCTTAAAATTATAGCTTCCCGTCTTGAAAAGAAAATTCAGAGCGAATTACTCGCAATGCAGAAAAATGACCGTGAAAATTATGAAGAGTTTTATAACTCCTTTGCAAAACAGCTTAAATTCGGAGTGTACAATAATTTCGGCAAGGATAAGGAGCTGTTGCAGGACCTTATTATGTTTGTTTCATCTTACGAAACAAAGCTTACAACATTAAAAGAATATGTTGAAAGAATGAAGGACGACCAGAAGTTCATTTATTTCGCATCAGGCGAAAGTGCAGAAAAAATCTCAAAGCTTCCACAGGCTGAACAGGTGCTTGACAAGGGCTATGAAATTCTTTATCTTACAGACGAGGTTGACGAATTTGCAATCCGTATGCTTATGAATTATCAGGAAAAGGAATTTAAGTCAATCGGCGACAGCGACCTTGGTTTTGAAACTCAGGAAAAGGAAATCAAGGAAGAAGACACAAAAATCTTTGATTTTATCAAGGAAGCTCTTGATGGTAAGGTTACAGCAGTTAAAGCCTCAAAAAGACTTAAAACCCACCCTGTATGTCTTTCAACCGAGGGCGAAATCACCATCGAAATGGAAAAGGTGCTTAACTCAATGCCGGGCGTTGGGGATAATAAGGTTACTGCACAGAAAGTCCTTGAAATCAATACAGACCATAAGATTTACACCACTATGAAAGAAATGTTTGATACAAATCAGGACAAGCTTAAAAAGTATGCATCAGTTCTCTTTAACAGTGCACTTCTTATCGAAGGACTTCCCGTTGATGACCCTGTTGCATTCTCCGAAAGCATATGTGAATTATTATAAAATTGTACAATTGAAAACGGAGCGGAAATCCGCTCCGTTTTTAATTGTGGTTATTGAACTTCTGCAATATCTATTGAATATCCCATAATTTCGCCGATTGATTTAACTTTACCCTTTATTGTTACGATGTCTCCAACATTCTTTTCGATAAGATAATTTTTTTGTTCTTCATTTTTCATATAACACATTGCACTGTCAAAATTCCATTCGTCTGCATTTGTAGGCTCTACAGATATATAGTTTCCATCACTGTCAAAGCTTTGTATTTTTGCTGAAAATTCAATGTTTTTATTCTGATAGGTTTTTTCAGCTTTCATAGCATTGTTTTTTAAATCTTCAAACATAACATCTAATTCTACTGCTTCATAAGTAACAGTTTCCTGTGTAGTTTCAACAGTATTGTTATTTTGCTGGCTTGAAGTTGTTTCTGTTTTTTCTCCACCTGTCATATTAGCTATAGCAATAACTAATATTACGATAACTGCCCAAAACCACCATTTTTTATAAATAGGTTTTTTAATCTTACATCCACAGTGAACGCATACTACAGCTTTCTTATCAATTTCTCCGTTGCATTTTTTACAATTCATTTTAAATCCTCCTTAGTATACCAAAATGGGATAATTTTATTATACCATTATGGGATAATAATGTCAAGGAGGAATTTTATGAAATTAAAAGAACTCAGAAAAAGCAGAAAAATATCTCAGTTGAAAATTGCGATGGATTTAAATATGAATCAAAATACAATAAGCAGGTATGAAACAGGGGAAAGAGAGCCGGGGATAAATGAATTGATAAAGATTGCTGATTACTTTAATGTGTCAATAGACTATCTGCTTGAACAGACAAATAATCCCGAAAGAAACAAATAAAGTTTTAGCTAAAATAAAACGGAGCGGATTTCCGCTCCGTTAATTTGTTGTCAAATTATTTGCTGAGTGCCTGACTGATTGCAACAGCAACTGCAACGGTCATACCAACCATTGGGTTGTTACCTGCGCCTATAAGACCCATCATTTCAACGTGAGCAGGAACTGAAGATGAACCTGCGAACTGAGCGTCTGAGTGCATTCTTCCCATTGTATCTGTCATACCGTAGGAAGCAGGACCTGCAGCCATATTATCAGGATGAAGTGTTCTTCCTGTACCACCACCTGATGCAACTGAGAAATATTTCTTACCCTGTTCGATACATTCTTTCTTGTATGTACCTGCAACCGGATGCTGGAAACGGGTTGGGTTAGTTGAGTTACCTGTAATAGAAACGTCAACACCTTCTAAGTGCATAATTGCAACGCCTTCACGAACATCGTCGCAACCGTAGCAACGAACTTTTGCTCTTTCGCCTTTGGAGTAAGCTGTTTCTTTAACAACTTTAACTTCACCTGTATAGTAATCAAACTGAGTCTGAACATAAGTAAAACCGTTGATTCTTGAAATAATCTGAGCGGCATCCTTACCAAGACCGTTTAAGATAACTCTAAGGTCTTCCTTACGAGCTTTGTTTGCACTTCTTGCAAGACCGATAGCGCCTTCAGCAGCAGCAAATGATTCGTGGCCTGCCAGGAATGCGAAACATTTTGTTTCTTCTCTAAGTAACATTGCACCTAAATTACCGTGGCCGATACCAACCTTTCTGTCATCAGCGACTGAGCCTGGGATACAGAATGACTGTAAGCCGAGACCGATTTTTTCAGCAGCGTCTGCAGCATTTGTGCAGTTTTCCTTAATTGCGATAGCAGCACCTACGATATATGCCCAACATGCATTTTCAAAGCAGATAGGCTGAATGCTTTTTACTAATTCATATACATCAACACCGACACCGTCGCAGATTTCTTTAGCTTCTTCAATTGAAGAAATACCGTGCTTTGCAAGCTCTGCGTTAATCTGGTCGATTCTTCTTTCGTAACTTTCAAATAAAGCCATTTTTCTTACCTCCTTTAATTATTCATGTCTTGGATCGATTAATTTTGCTGCATCATCAACTCTTCCGTACTGACCGCTTGCTTTTTCGAGTGCTTCGTTAGCGTCAATGCCTTTGCCGATGTTTTCCATCATTTTGCCGAGATGAACAAACTTGTAACCGATAACCTGACCTTCTTCGTCAACAGCAAGCTTTGTAATATAGCCTTCTGCGAGTTCGAGGTATCTTGGACCTTTTTCGAGGGTTGCATATGTAGTACCAACCTGTGAACGGAGACCTTTACCTAAGTCTTCAAGACCTGCGCCGATTGGGAGACCGTCTTCTGAGAAAGCAGTCTGTGAACGACCGTAAACAATCTGAATGAATAATTCTCTCATTGCTGTGTTGATAGCATCGCAAACGAGGTCGGTGTTAAGTGCTTCAAGAATTGTTTTACCAACTAAGATTTCAGATGCCATAGCAGCTGAATGTGTCATACCTGAGCAACCGATTGTTTCAACAAGAGCTTCCTGAATGATACCTTCCTTAATGTTTAAGGTAAGCTTACAGGTACCCTGCTGAGGAGCACACCAGCCTACACCGTGTGTAAGACCTGATACATCCTTAACTTCCTTAACCTGAGTCCATTTACCTTCCTGAGGGATAGGAGCAGGACCGTGGTATGCGCCTTTTTTAAGAGGACACATATGTTCTACTTCAACTGAGTATTTCATGGATAAACCTCCTATAAAATAATTTATTTTTATAAAATCTTAAACCAATTAATTTTACCATAAAGGGCGTAATTTGTCAATTATTTAGGTATCTTTATTGTTTTTTTGTTTTCAGATTCTCTGTAGATAACAAATTTACTGCCTATAACCTGAACCCCCTCTGCACCCAAAACAGAGCAAAGCTCGTCGCATATAGCTCTGGGGTCTGAAAGAGAGTTTTCAAGAACATGCACTTTAATTAATTCATTTGCCTCCAAAGCATCATCAATCTGCTTTATAAAGCTTTCGGTAAGACCGTCTTTCCCAAGCTGATATTTAGCATCAATTTTGTTGGCAAGACCTCTTAAATATGCTCGTTGTTTTCCTGTCATTTTCATTCTCGTATAATATCATTATTCTAAAGATAATTGTATTATACTCTTCCTTTCTCCTTAATTAAATTTACAGACTCATTTTATCATATTTGTATAACTGTGTCAATTGACAGTGAAAATATATAGTGATATAATGAGTTTGCAAAGCAAACTCAATGAATTGCCTTCGGCGTGAATTGAAATCTGTGATTTCATGAATTGAGCCTTGTGGCTCATGAATTACACTTCGTGCATTATATAGGCAATTCAATTCATTAAAATAAGGTATATCTTTTCCATAATTTGATTATATAATGAGTTAAATCGTTCATAGATTTTATAGGTTATGCTTAAATGTTTTTTTAATTGATGTATACGGAATTGCATGAAAAAACTCGCCATATCTGCGAGTTTTTTCATAGTGTGTAGCAATTTTGAAACAGGGTGCAAAAATAAAAAAGTGCACCAACCAAGGTTGATGCACGAAAAATGCACAACTCCGATTGTTGCGACACAATTTCTCACGAAAACTACAAGTATGTGAAAATAGAGCATGCATTTTTACCAAAGATAAAAAATACACACTTGCAGTATTCACGTGATTAATATTAAACTGTGTCGCAAGTACAGTATATCATACATTTCTATAACAGTCAATAATTTCATAAATGATTGAAAAAACAGACAGATGAATCACACGTAATCGATTATACAGTATTTATAACATAACTTGGAGGTGGCGTATATGGTAATTGACTTTCATACACATATTTTCCCTGATAAAATAGCGTCGGGGGCAATTGAATCTTTAAAGAATAACGCAAAGGGCGGCAAGTATAATGTAACAAATTATACTGACGGTACATTAAAGGGCCTAATGGCTTCTATGGATAAAAACGGAGTGGATATAAGCATAGTTCTGCCTGTTGCCACAAGTCCCAGGCAGACGGAAAGCATTAATAATTTTGCTCAGACTGTAAGAGATGAAAGAGTAATTTCCTTTGGAGGGATACATCCTTTAAACGAAAACTGCGATAAAATTCTTGAAGATTTAAAGAAAAGAGGTTTTAAAGGAATTAAATTACATCCTGAATATCAGAGTGTTAATATTGATTCTCCCGAAAGCATAAAAATATTACAAAAAGCAGAGGCACTGGGGCTTTACTGTGTTGTTCACGCAGGGATTGATGTAGGAATAAAGCCTCCTCTTCATTGTGCACCAAAACAGCTTAAAAATGTCCTTAATTATGTTTCGGGGAAATATATAATCGCTGCACATATGGGTGGTTTTGATATGTTTGATGAGGTTGAGGAGGTTCTTGTAGGAACAGATATTTATTTTGACACAGCGGCAATATGTAAGATGATAAAAAAGGAACAGTTTGAGAAAATTATAAAAAATCACGGTTCTGAAAAAATTCTTTTTGCGACAGATTCTCCCTGGGGAGATGCAAAAGAATACCTTGAAATTGTAAGAAATCTTGATATTACTCAAGAGGAATTTGATAATATAACCTACAAGAATGGATTAAAAATAATCTACGATGAATAATCTCAGTGATAAAATATATTGACTAAGTTTTGTCAATATGATAAAATAATTACATTATATAGTTATGGAAAGGTGGATTTAATAAGTATGAAAACAACATTGGTAATTATGGCTGCAGGTATCGGTTCACGTTACGGTGGCGGAATAAAGCAGCTTGCAACCGTTGGTAAAAACGGAGAAATCATTATGGATTACGCAATCTATGATGCATTAAAGGCAGGCTTTAACAAGGTAGTTTTTGTAATAAGAAAAGATTTGGAAAAAGACTTCAAGGAAATCATCGGGAACAGAATTGCAAAGGTTTGCGAAACTGATTATGTATTTCAGGAGCTTGATGACATTCCTGAAGGTTTCGTAAAAGGAGAAAGAACAAAGCCCTGGGGAACAGGTCAGGCAATCCTTGTTTGTAAGGATGCAGTTAAAGAGCCTTTTGCAGTTATAAATGCAGACGATTTTTATGGCAGGGAAGCTTTTGTCAAGCTTCACGAATATCTTGTTAAGGAAAAGAGTAGTTCTGTTGAAGATATCTGTATGGCAGGATACATTTTAAAGAATACTTTAAGCGACAACGGAAGTGTTACAAGAGGTATCTGTAAGGTTGACGAAAACAATGCCCTTCTGGAAATTGATGAAACAAAGGATATTGTGAAAACTGCAAACGGTGCAGCAGCAAAAACTGATGACGGACTTAAAGACCTTGACGAAAATGCTTACGTTTCAATGAATATGTGGGGACTTCAGCCTACATTCTTCGAAAAGCTTGAAAAGGGCTTCGTCGAATTTCTGAGTGGCCTTAAGGACGGAGACATCAAGAGCGAATATCTTCTTCCTATCTATATTGACGAATTAATCAAGAAAAATGTTGCAAAGGTAACACTTCTTGAAACTACCGAAAAGTGGTTCGGTATGACCTATAAGGAAGACCTTGAAACTGTAAGAGAATCAATTGCAGAATTGGTAGCTAATGGTACATATCCTGAAAAACTCTTCTAAAAAAACGAGGGTGTAGCAAAATGCACAGACCACACAAGGCAAAAGAAAGGCTTAACAAAGCCTTTCGACAGTAACTAAAAAATTAAAATAAAGAAAAACTGAAGGAAGAAATTCGTTAAATAACGAATTTCTATTACAAAGTGCCTTGTGTTTTGAACAAACTTCGCCTCTCGACGTACCATCGTACGCCTTCGGGTAACCCAACAAAGC
>JAZNWH010000113.1:0-11150 GCA_045593265.1 Clostridia bacterium
TTAATTAAGCGAATTTTGGCAGACTTTTCAGCCTGCCTTTTTTGCATGCACTTTTTTAGAAAAACACACCTAACTTAAAATTTTTATCTTCGTTAGGTGTGTTTTGATTTTTTATATTATTCTTAACTTAATGATATTGCTTATATAAAACCCCTTTTTATTACATAATAACACTTTTCTGATGATTTGTATTTGACATATATTCACATTTTTTTGCACAATCGTAAATTTGTTTGTTTTTTTCGTATATTTTTTTGTTCAAAATACACAATGTTAGTCTTACAGTTTGGTACTTTTCCTGTGTTTTTTATATACAAGCCTGTCAATTACGAAAAATGAAACCAATATTCATTTACAGTAGCGTTTCTTAATCCTCTATCAATATTGATTTAATCATATTGATTTCTTCTTTTGTTATTCCTGTTGAATAAGCAAAATTCTCACATTTTGTTCTTATGGAGTCTTTATCTGTTCCATATTTGTTAAGCTCCTTTTTAAATCCGGTAAACAACTCTGAATTCGAGCTTCTCGGTCCCCATACCGAAAACGATGTAAGCTCATATTCGATATATAAATCCTCTTCACTCATTCCTAAAATTCCGCAAATCAGAAATATCAAGGTTCCTGTTCTGTCTGCACCACCCCAACAATGAGTATACATAGGATAATTATCCTTATCGGCAAAAACCTGAATCATTTTTTTGTAATCCTCTTTAAATTCTGAAATCCGTTCATAGGCACCAAGCATAGGTATATGGATAAGCTTTACACCATCTCCTAACGGAGAAACTGTTGCCGGCGGCTTTCTTAAATCATAATCAACTCTGATATTTAAATCTTCAAGCAATACTTTTTTTGCATAATCCGTAAGAATGCAGTGGTCATCCATTTCACTGCCTCTGTACACAAGTCCTTGCTTTATTTTTTTACCATCCGTTGTTTTCCATCCACCAATATCTCTTATATTAGTTAATTCTTTCTCACTCTTCTGTGTGGAATTACTTGCTTTTATCCATCTCGGAGTCTGCTCATCTGTTATAAAATAACTGATTTCGGAACAGTGTTCAAACTCATTATCATCTTTTATGACAACCTTCCAAAAGTATTTCTTACCTAAAAACAAGTTGTAAATTTCAACTGTGTTTTTCGGTGCAGAATAAGCTGTATACTTATCAAAGCTTTCACTCTCGGACAAATATACTAATTTTTCACCAGCAATATCAGTCTTAAATTTTATTACTACAGGAGCACCTATAGAATTATCCGTTTCCTGTCTGAAAAGTGCCAGATAATCAAAAGCTTCAATCCCGCTTTCTTTATTCCCACCATCAGCAAAGAAACGTTTATGCATATCAGTTATCAGTGATATTATCTCGCCTTTATCAGGTGCAAGTTGTTCAATAATCATTATTTAATCCTTCTTTCTTAATTTTTGTAAAATATTAAACCGAAAAACAATTTGACAATTCGTAATCATTTATGCTAAAATACACATAAAGAGGTGAGAATATGGAGTTTAATCTAAAAACCTTCAACACACCTATTATCGTTGAACGTTTTGCATATGTTCATTTTTTTGAATTTACAAATAAATACCACACTGTACCTGACTCTCATGATTTTTGTGAGCTTATTTATGTTGATAAAGGGTATATTTCCGTAAAATCTGAAAATTTTTCTGATATATTATATGCAAATCAGCTGATTATACATAAACCCGGCGAAACTCACTCTCTTCACTGTATAGAAGATGTTTACCCTGATGTTGTCGTAATTGGATTTGAATGTAAAAGCCCTCATATTGAATTTTTATCAGGTAATCCTGCCACCCTGGCAAACGAACAAAAAAAGCTGCTATCAAAGATTTTAAATGATGGTATGAGTGTATACTCCCCGCCCTTTAACGTACCTTATACAATTGATATGAAAAAGAGACCTTATTCCCCATTTGGTAATGATCAGTTACTTAAAAACCATCTTGAAGAATTTTTAATATCTCTTGTATCCGAGGTTAAAAACGATAACTATCTCCAAAACTCGGGAGATAACTCTACTGCAACACTGGAACTTATATATCAGTATATCAACGAAAATTACAGAGAAAAAATTTCACTTGATAATCTTTGTTCAATTTTTGCAACAAACAAAACTACACTTTGCCGTGATTTTAAAAATCACTACGGTGTAACTCTCCTTAACCATATAAACAATCTCAAATTAAAGCACGCAAAAAAGATGCTCAGGGAAGAGAGATACTCCATAACAGAAATTGCAGAACAATGCGGTTTTAATTCAGTACATTATTTTTGCAGATTTTTCACTAAACATACAGGAATTTCACCACGAAAATATTATACAACCATAAAATCACAGGTAGATTTATAAAACAAATGCAGTATGAAGAATTATTGAATTTTCATACTGCTTTTTAAATTCAATCAAACAAAAGAAACAATGTTTCGTATGGTTCCATTTTTATATTAATTTTATCGGAAACGCCCTTTTCTCCTGTTTTTGCGTTTGTCCATTTTTTCTCCCCGCCCAAATCCAAAACACCTTCAAAGGCCTGAGGTGTTGCGGTCATTGCAAGAAATCTGTTATCTGCATAAAGTGTATATCCTGCCTCGCAATATATATGACAGCCTGCTATTTTCGCCACATTTCTTAAAGTTTCCACATCAGGATATGGTATTGTGTTCATAATATTGATTCTTCCGTCAATTTCTTTATATACCACTTCTCCGTCTTCGCTTGCCTTAACAACATTGTCCGTATCCAAAATTCTAACAGCAGGAAAATCGTACTTTGTGAGTTCCTTTTCTTCAAGTGTAAAGCCTGTAACATTTCTTATGCTGTCAAAGGAAAACTTTTCTTCTGATAATGCACCTGCAAGATAGTTAAACATCAGATTTGCTTTTGTCTGTGATTTAACATATTTGATATCTTCCGTATTTAATTTATATGTATAGGCAAACACAATAAGCTTATATTGCGTAAGATTAAGCTTTCTTAAATCGTTATATCTATATACATCTAAAACAGCACCACTCATTTTAGCATTACATATAAAGTCAGTTACATATCCTTTCAGGCAATCTTTGCTTATTGAGTTTTGCATTACAGACTTTTCGTCAACCAATAAAAGTATATCGCTTACACTTTTATGTTCTTTTGTGCGTACTTTATCGTTAATATTATTAAGATATCCTACCAGATCCATCATTTCTTCTGAATCATACCAATTCCCACCCAAATCCATAAACCAGAAGCCTGAATTATGAGAAAGGTTTTTAGCAAGCTCACGGGTAAGGGCATTCTCGGTTTGAGTCATATTTTCCGATGCCCAATTTCCTTCATGGGCAGCAAGATGTGTTCTTACATCACACTCATCAACCCATACTTTCTGCAAATTTACAGACTGACTGCATCCGTGTTCTCCACAGGCATCTCCCGGTTTACATCTGTAATAAAGCTTCGGTGAAGCAAAAAAATCAACATATGGAGAATTTATAAGTCTTTCAACCTCGGTATGACCTGTATATGCTATATCTTCCACACCCATAAAATATCCGTAGAACACACCTGTTAACTTATCAGGTGCTACATCTTTAACAGCCTTACACAGATATTCAACTGCATGAGAATTCATCTCATTTGTAAACTCATCGTAGTATACAGATATTTTATTATCATCACGCAAAAATTCTTTTATCGTATCTTTCTGTTTATATCTTACGCAAGGTGTGGGCATATCAGCTTCAACATTATACCTTTCCTTGAGAAAAGCCTTGAATTTTTTCTGATTTGTAATTCCATAATCACCGTATTTCTCACTCATTCTGCCCCACATCATTGTCTCGCCTGAAATTCCGTATGTAACATGGTAGCCTGCTATTTTATCACCATATTTTTCTTCAAGTCTTAAAACAAGTTTCTGCAAAGCCTTTTTGGCATCCTGGAGCCACTTATCCGATGAAAAGCTCTGCAGAGATATTACTCCGCCTACATTTGGTCTTTGCATCCCAGGTTTACCCATATACACACCATTAGGAGCTTCGTATCCAAGATAGTCATGCTTTGGTGTTCCTACAACACTTCTTATTTCCTCAACTGTTTGAGGACCGCCGGGATAGACCATCAATTCTTCAGGATTTTCCTTACACCATTCAATAGGTACATTCATCTTAATTCTTGGAACAAGCTTAACATCTCCTCCGATTTTAATTGCTGCCTCCATAGTTGCATCTGTAGATGTATAATCATATTTATCTACACCTATCCAGCCTGAATTAAGTATAAAGCTGTGTATTTTAACACCTTTTTTATAAAAGTTTTGATGAAATCTAAGTTCAGAAAAGCTTTCATCATAAAGTGCAGGATGTCCCTTTTCATCTAACTGAATCGGGTCAAGTCCAAAACCAAGTCTTGACCAGAATATTATATTATTTCTAAGTAATTCTCTGTCCACCTAATCACTCCTTTTACTCATTCTATCAAAATCAGTCTCACAAGTAAACCTATTTTTCACAACAAAATGGTGCACTTTTCATAACAATCTATAAAAAAAGATCCCGACACACAGAACAAAATTTGTCTGTGTGTCGGGACTGATTTTAATACTCATTCCAAAGCTCATCAAATTTTTCGGTAAGATATTCAAGAGAAACAAATTTTTCAGGAGCAGTAACTTTATTTTTACTTGACTTTCTTATTCCGTTTGCCGACAAATTCAAAGTAAGCTCTCCTATTCTTGTTTTATTATTAAGAGGAATAAGCTTGCTTAATTTAATCTTCGCATCAGAATTTGAAGTTCCTGAACCATCCTTTTTATAAATATCTTCAGACTGCAAATCAAACACATCTACTGAAATTCCTTTTAATTCATCAGGCATTTCAATATTACCTAACTTTAATAATGCTTCAAGCATAGATTTGTTTAATTTAATTTTACATGTGTATCCCTGATTTGTTTCTTTCACAAAAGAAGATATGTAATTAACAAAACCTCCCATAATTTCAAGAGCTTGCTTTTTGTCATTATATGTAATATCTGACTCAGCTATCTTTTTAACGAAATCTTCTGACTTCACCGGAATCTCAAGTCCTCCGTTAACAACTTCTATCTTAACCCATCCATTTACAGCATCATATATCAATTTTCTTAATTCTTCGCTTAATTCATATTCCTCATCAACGAAATAGGGTTTCTCATTCTCTGCGATTAACTTATTTAAATCACCCTTAATGTATAAATTCTGTGAGTCAAATATAATAGAAAAATCTATTTTCTCATCAAAATTTATTTCAGCTTCCTCATCTCCTGCAATCTGCATCGCTATATCAATAATATTCAAAAGTCCATCGCTGTCTATAGACATATCAATCTGATATTTTCCATTTTCAAACAAACTTGATTCCGAAACTACACAAGCCCCTGAAACTGTCAAACCTAAATCTTCTACAGAAAAACCAACAGCTATATCTGCTTCTGACTTAGATGTGTATACACCTTTATTTGTTATTTCATAAATACGTTCAAATTCTTTAAAGCTGTCCATATACTCATTTATCAGTGAAGTTGCCGTATGATAGCTGTACTCCGACTCGGGAATATATCCCCATTCATCATTATTGAGATATATTCCGTCAATAACCTTTTTTACATCATTGTAAGAAACATATGTCCTGTCTTCATAAGAAATTACATCAATATACATCCAGTTATCATAATCACCATTTTCGATTATTTCGCTGTTTTGGATTAATACCTCTTTTTTAGTTCCGTCTTTTTCAAAAACTACAGTATCCGTTTCTTCAACATATGAAACATCATATTGAAAAGCCCTTGCAAAAGGTGCAATTTCAACATATAATTCACCATAATTATCTTCATCACCATAATTGTAATATACAACAAGCTGACGTACATCATATTCCTTTGTATCTACCAATGTTTTGTCCGAAACATATTCATATATAATTTCAGGTTCATAATTCTCAACATATTCTGTATCAACAGACATTGTCTCATTTGCCAAAACAGCAAATGTGTTCAGTGAAAGTAAAAAAGCAATTACTAACGCAAAAATTTTCTTCATAATTTACCTCCTTAAGAAAGTTTAATATATTCTTCAAGTAACACTATACTTTGGTTAACAGCCTTTTTGGTAAACTGTGGAAAATCCATATCAGCAGACCCGTCTGCATTATCGGAAACAGCACGGATAACATTAAAAGGAATATTATTTATATAACAAACCTGACCTATAGCGCCGCCTTCCATTTCACAAACAATAGCACCAAAATTTTCTTTTATAAATTCTTTCTTTTCATTGCTGCTTACGAAGCAATCCCCTGATGCAATTACGCCTTTCTGTGAATTGATACCTAAATTTTCAGCTGCCTGTTGCCAGATTTTACATCTTTCTTCATCGCATTTGAATTCAATCACATTAATTCCTGAAATCAGTCCCAATGGGTCTCCCAAAGGAGATGTATCCATGTCGTGCTGTACAACTCCCGTAGCTATACCTAAATCGCATATATTCAATTTGTCTGTCAGTGTTCCGCCTACTCCTATATTAAGGATACTGTCAACACCAAACTTCAAAATCATGGTTTGGGCACATACACCTGAAAACACTTTCCCAACTCCGCAACAAGCAACCAACACATCCTTACCACAAAATTTTCCTTGAAAATAATGCACACCACTTACAATGGTTTCTGTTTTATCAATAAGCTTTTCTACAATTGAATCAATCTCAACTTGCATTGCACCTATAATTCCAAGCATATCATTTTCTCCTTAACATCTGTCAGTAGTTCATTTTCTCAACGTTCCAGTTTTCCAAAACAAGAAGCATATCGTTTGCAATCAATTTTGCACCTTCAAGTGAATGAGCAAGATAGTTTCCACATTCCTCTTTTTTAGAGCCAGGAATCTCACCCTCAAAATCAATTACAAATTTCATTGTTTCAATCATAATATCAAGGGCTTCCTTATGAGAAATTTTATCCCTCACAAGAAAGTAAAAGCCCGTTCTGCAACCCATAGGCCCTACATAAATTACATTCTCACTATATTTTGTATTCCTTGCATAAGTAGCAAATAAATGCTCAAAAGTATGAACGGCGTCATAATCAAGATAATCTCCACCGTTAGGAATTTTCATCCTTATATCATAGGTAACAACATCACCGTCAATTCGTGATATATACATTCCCTTTGTAACAGTATCGTGATTTACCTCAAAGCTTGCAATTCTTTTCATTTACTGTAATACCCTCTCTTCTGATTTGTTTCCATATACAGAATTCAATATATCAATTATTTTTGTAGTTCCCTGATCCTTGGTAAGATGTTCAAGAATATATTTGCGACCATTAAGCCCCATCTTTTTCACGTATTCTCGATCTTTATACATTCTATTTACTGCATCAACCAAAGCATCACAATCATCAGCATCAACACATATTCCACATTCATTTTCAGTTATTATTCTATCAAATTCTGTCCCTTTATCGAAAGATGCCAAAACAGCCCTGCTCGCTGACATAATGCTCCATGTCTTGCTAGGTACAGATGCTTCCCCGATTCCTTTTTTCGATATAACCAACCCACAATCACCTAAACTGAAAACATGGGAAATATCGGAATAATCCTGGAAAGGTAACACAATAATATTTTCAAGATTTTTTTTCTGAACAGCTGAATTCAATTGATCTTTGCAAGCGCCTTCACCAATAATAACAAACATAATGTCATTATTAAGAGATAATTTTTCTGCGACATCAATCAACATTTCTATGTTTTGAGAGTGTCCTATATTACCACTATAACACACATAAAATTTATTTCTGTCAAGACTGTATTTATCAAAAAGTTTATTTTCCTTTCTTGGAATATATATAATCTCATTTTCATCAATCCAATTATATACAATTTCAATCTTGTCTTCAGGAACACCCTTCGCCATAATATTTTTTTTAAAATCTTCTGAAATCACAATAATTTTATCAGCAGCATTATATGTAATATTTTCTATAATACGACCAACTTTCCAAATTAATGACCCTTTTTTTGTCAAGCCTGCATTTACCATTGAATCAGGGAAAATATCTTGCAATCTATATACAATTTTAAAATTTTTGACCTTTTTCAATATAGTCATTACTATTCCATTTATAGGAGGCGTGCTTCCTGAATAATAGATATCTATATCCTTGACTATCATACCATTAAATATTTGTCTTATAATACACAACCCATAGCGAAACGCCCGCAAAAGTGAATTTTTAGGTTCCTTAAACATTGCAAATCTGTGTATTTCCATATATCCGTCATTTAATTCTTCATACTTGACTCTTTTATACTTTTTTCTTGTCTCTTTGTCTATTCCTCTTGATGGGGTAGGTGTATACACCACACTAAAAATTCCTGCTTTTCTATATGCATCATTAAGGTCATCACTCATATGTGATGCCGCCATCCTTTCAGGATAACAATATGACAGCAACCTTAAAATTCTCATAACCACTTTTCCTCCGAAATATTTGTTGTTTCTAATGAAAAATATTCAACAAAATTCATTATTAATTTTGACAGTAAATATTTACTCTTTATTTACAATTATCCTTTCCTTTGGTTTATTATGCTTTCATTATTCCCTTCTATGCATACCTAACTTGTGCTTTTGTACACATACAGTTATATCTCTATTCTCGAATCTCAATACACCATATACTTTTATAACTGCTCTCCGGTAAAGCCTCCGGGAAGTATCATATTTTCACCCTTGTCAGATGTGATTTTTAAAACCTCGTACACTCTTTTGAGTGCTGCTTTAATATCATCAAAACTATCACCCACAAAGTGAATACGTCCAAAACTTTGACCAAGGTTACCTATAACACTTTCAGTTACCGTTTCACCTTCATAGAAGAACTGTGTAAGATTTACAAATTCCTTTATACGTTTTATTTCGTCAAGTCCTTCTATCTTTGCAATCGTTCCACTCCTAAGAAGTACAACAAGTGCACATGAACGCTTTTTAAAATCGGGTCCCGGAAAATCAGATAAATCTTTATCTGACATTTTTCCTGACAGCGCAAAATTGATAAGTGCCTCAACATAATCTATGCCACCCATCTTACTGTACATAATGGAACCCTGACCACCACCTACTCTGTATCCCATTTCAAAGAAATAGAACTTTCCATCTTCGTAGAAAGACTGAATGAATGCTGTACCATTATGCATTCCTTCTTCATAGAACATACGTTTTACATTTGCATCAACTGTATCAACATACTCCTGAAGATGCTTTGATGGATATGTGCCTGCTGCTGAAAGAGGAGATAGCCCCTTCTGTTCTCTGTTTTCGAATTTATCGCCTACTGCTGAAAGAATAATTTTTCCATCCTGCATTACATAGTCGATATTTACATTATCAACACCACGGAAGTATTTTTCTATGATAACCTCCTTGGTCTTTGAATACTTTCTTGCCTTTTCAAGAGCAGCTGGAGTATCTTCAAGCTTGTAACAAACAGAAATGCCCTTGCTTGCGTAACTGTTTGCAGGCTTAATTATAATAGGATAACTTGCTGTTTCAAGTTCTTCTTCTTCATATTGTGGAACAACACCAACATTGTATTTGCGACACATTGCCTTAAATCTAAGCTTATCCGTTGTGTTAAGTATCTGCTCCTGACTCTTTGCGTAGAACGGCAAATCAAGACGATCACAAAGTTCTCTTGCAACAGGAAGGTTTACATCTGAATACCCTGTAAATATACCATCTACCTTCTCTTCAACTGCAATCTTGTAAAGTTCTTCTACGTCTGTTGTGTCCATATCAAAAAATTTATCTGCGTGTTTCTTTGCAGGGCGATCTTTAACAGGATCCACTACTATAACACTTGCACCAAGCCTGTGTGCTATGTTAATAACGTTGATCGAATATGCTGTTGCTCCAAGAACCAAAAGTTTTTTACCACTAAAATCCATGATACATTCTCCTTTTCATATGCATTATTTATTATTTATTTGCTTTTTCTTTATGTACTTCTATTTGTTTTGTACTAACCTCATTATAAATACCTGAACGACAAAGTACTTTTTTAACTGTACCAAAAACTATCCTTAAGTCAAGAAGAAATGATAGATTTTCAGCATAATACTTATCGCCTTCATATCTCACTTTTCCTTGTGCATTATTTCGGTATTTCATCTGAGTGTATCCTGTAATACCAGGATATACAGCAAATCTTGCTCTTTTAAGATCGTCAATATTTTCAAAGATTTTTGTGGTAGCAGGGCGAGGTCCTATCCAACTCATATCACCTTTAAGAACATTTATTAGCTGGGCAGTTTCATCAAGACTGGTCATTCTGATAAATTTACCTATTTTTGTAACTCTGGGATCATTTTTACCGTTAAAAGTCGACCCATCAGGATTTCTGATGTCTTCTGCATTCATCTTCATACTTCTGAGTTTATACATTTTGTAGACCTTACCATCCTTGCCAACTCTGTCGGCAGTGTAAAAAACAGTTCCTTTGTCCTCAAAATATATGAATGGTGCAACTAGTAGCCATGCTAACGCACAAAAAGGCAAAACCAATATCGACACCAAAAGGTCAAAAAAACGTTTAAAAAATTTCCTGTACATAATTATATAACTCCCTTTTTATGTATTCTCCAACAATCTCTCGATAAGATTATAAAGCAAAGCAATCATTATAATTATACGCTTTTATAATCAAAAAGTCAAATGTATTAAAATCTTTTCTTTTATCAACGAAAATCTATTGACTAAATAATCAAAACGTGATAAAATAGCAATGTTTGAGTTGAACACAATTTAAAATATTGCGCAAAATTTATGCGTCTATAATTTAATATGCGGATGTGGCGGAATTGGCAGACGCGCAGGCCTCAGACACCTGTGGATATTGCTTCCTTGTGGGTTCAAGTCCCATCGTCCGCACCAAAAAATGAGTTTACGCTTTTGCGTGAACTCGTTTTTTTATATGAAATATAGTGGGACTTGAACCCGTCATCCGCACTAAAAGAAAAGCAGTTTGAGAGTTTCTCAAACTGCTTTGTTTCTATTTATCTTTTTGTTTTTGTTTGGTTATAAGCT
>JAZNWH010000114.1:0-27711 GCA_045593265.1 Clostridia bacterium
TCCGAAAATTCTTCGAACCTAAAGCAAGATAAAATTGTTGCTTTTTCAAGGCGGCAGGTCGCAGTAATACTTTCGTATTATAAGACCGACAACGATGAAAAAACAGCTATTTTACTTGATTTAGGCGAGTTCGGATACTAACGCAACTGCTTATCCTAAAAGCACATCCGTTATAAGCATTACACAAAAACCTACTAAAAGTGCGTATGTTGCTCCTCTTTGTTCACCGTGAGCATGAGTTTCGGGAATCATTTCATCGCTTATAACATAAAGCATCGTTCCGCCTGCAAACGCAAGAGCAAAAGGCAGAATTGCCTGAGAAACACTTACTGCAAAGTAACCGATTAATGTACCAAGTATCTCAACCACACCTGTAAGAGCTGCACAAATAAAAGTTTTAAAAGGTGAAACTCCTGCAGAAAGCATAGGAGCAATTATAACCATTCCTTCAGGAATATTCTGCAACGCTATACCACCTGCTATTATAAGTGCCTGAGAAGTATCTCCGGAACCAAAACCCACACCTGCTGCAATTCCTTCAGGTAAATTATGTATAGCAATAGCTGTTACAAAAAGTAGCACCTTACTCAGATTTGCATTATTATGTGATTCTGCTTCACTACCAACCATTCTGTGCAAATGAGGAACAATTTTATCTATGAGATTAAGACTTATTGCACCTGCAAAAATCCCTGCCACAGTTGTAACAATCCCCCATTTTCCTCCGTACTCCAAAGATGGCAATACAAGACCAAGAACAGCTGCAGCAAGCATAACCCCCGCCGCAAATGATAAAACGATATCCGAAAACTTATGGGATATCTTTTTGAATAAAAATCCCACAACAGAACCGAAAATCGTAGCACCACCAACACCTAATGCTGTAATCAATACTAAATTCATATACTTCACCTCGACAAAAATCCTGTGTCAAACCAACGGTTACACAGGATTTTTTTATTATTCTTCTGAAAACATATCTTTACCTACACTGCAAAGTGGACATTCGAAATCATCAGGAAGATCTTCAAATTTTGTTCCAGGAGTAATACCTGCTTCAGGTAATCCTGCTTCCTCATCGTATACCCATCCGCATACATCACAAACATATTTTTTCATAATTGTACCTCCTTTTATAATATTATTCACAAAACTCTTCAGCTAATGCATTTAGTTCTGATATATTTATTTCATCAACTGCAGATAAAATCTTTACTTCCGTATCAGCAAAAATCAGATTTTTACTTTTTTCAAACATTTGTTTCATAATTTTTACAGCAACAGGTGCCCAACTTCCGTTTTCAATAAAACCGATTTTCTTGTTCTGAAAATTTCTTTCCGTCAAATGATTTATAAATTCACGCATGAAAGGAAAAATATCATTGTTGTACGTAGTTGTTGCCAATATAATTTTACCATATCTGAAAGCATCTTCAACAGCTTCTGCCATATCGCATCTTGCTAAATCATTAACAGCAACTTTTACACCTTTTTCCTCAAGCTTATCTTTAAGATACATAACAGCTTTTTTAGTGTTACCATATACGGAAGTGTAAGCGATAACAACTCCGTCAGACTCTGTTCTGTAGCTCGACCATGTATCATAAAGATTAATATAATATCCTAAATTTTCACTAAGAACAGGACCATGAAGAGGGCATATAATCTTAATATCAAGAATTGATGCTTTTTTAAGAAGTGCTTGAACCTGTGCACCATATTTCCCTACAATCCCTATATAATAACGTCTCGCTTCGCAAGCCCAGTCTTCTTCTGTGTCCAATGCCCCAAATTTTCCAAAACCGTCAGCAGAAAACAAAACCTTATCCTTGTCATCATAAGTTACGATAACCTCAGGCCAATGAACCATAGGTGCAGTAACAAAAGTAAGTGTACGGTTTCCAAGTGAAAGTGTATCCCCCTCACCTACTACAAGCTGATTTGCGGCAAAATCATTTCCAAAAAACTGTTTCATCATAATAAATGCTTTAGCAGATGAAACTATTTTTGCTGATGGATATCTGTTGACAAAATTCACAATACTTGCCGAATGGTCAGGTTCCATATGCTGAACAATCAAATAATCAGGTGATTTTGTTCCTAATTCCTTTCTTATATTTTCGAGCCATTCGTCTGCAAAACGAACATCCACAGAATCCATAACAGCTATTTTTTCATCACAGATAATATATGAATTGTAAGAAATTCCATTTGGTATAATATATTGACCTTCAAACAAATCCGTTATATGGTCATTAACGCCTACATATTTTATTGTGTCTGTAATAATCATAATTTTTCTCCTATTATTAAATCAAATTGTCTCAAGCTAAGCAGATATAATCTTACTGAATTTATTTTATCATAAAATCAAACAAAATTCAATGAAATAATATTAAATTATGTAAAACTATAAAAAATTTATTTACAAAAACGAGTTGTTTCACATAAGTGAAACAACTCAACGTAAAATTCTATTATTTTTTAATTGTTACCTGCTGAAGATCTCCGTCCCAGTCAACCTCTGCACCAAGATTTTCTGAAATGAATCTAAGTGGGAGGAAGGTTCTTGAATTCTGTATAAATGCAGGTGAATCAAGCTTAACCACCTCATCATTTACATACGCTGTATCGGAATCTATATATATTGTGATTTTCTTATCATCTTTTGTAACAGTTACTTTTTGCTGTGCTTCGTCCCAATCTACCTTAGCACCAAGTTCTTCAGCTATTACTCTAATAGGAAGCATTGTTCTGTCATTTACAATGATAGGAGCAACGTCATTAATAAGGGTATTTTTATTAACCTTAATTTCAACAGAGTCAATTGTAAGAACGATTACAGTTTTATATTTCTTTTCAGTATTAGTTGTACCTGAACCACTATTTCCTGAATATGATGGTCTGTAATTTTCTACAGCATCTTCAAAATCATCTGATGTATCAGTAAAGTTACTGTCATCAACAGGTGTATCGTTTCCACCTGCTTCGCCTTCTTCAATTGAAGGCAGTGTTACAGATACAGAACCATATACAGGCACTACTTCTTCAAATGATGCGTTATAGAAGAGACCTGTTGGATTTTCAATAAGCTTAATTTCAACTGTCTGTCCGCTGTTTTCTGCAGTTACTTCACCTGAAAGTCTAAATGTTATTTTATGAATATTGCCATCACCTTCAGCATTTTGAAATGCCATATGAGAAACATTAAACACAGTCAAACCATCTTTCTCAACAGGGCTTGATGTAGTCATACCACTATCAAGAACCTCAAGTCTGTCTGTTTTAAAAGGTTCAATTAAGCTTGCGTCATAAGAAAGAGCATAACCAAATCCTGCAATACCTGGATTGTTCTCAACAGAAACAATTATCTCGATTTCATTGTTTTCGTTCCATTCTCCTGCACTTGCATTAAGTTTAAAAGTTCCATCAGCAAAAGAAACTGTTGCCAAGGATAAAACTAAGCTTAAAACAAGCACCATACTTAAAAATATCTTTTTATTCATATGTAATTACCTACCTTTCGAAATTATTATAACACAGTTTTAATCATATGTAAATAGCAAAATATGAAATTAATCTATTACATTTTTAACCTTCTTTTTATTTTCGTTCTGTATTCTGTTGGTGTATACCCTGTATAATTTTTAAAAATTTTACTGAAATATTTACTTTTTTTGTACCCTACAAGTTCACTTATTTCATAAGTCTTATACTCCGTATTTTCAAGCATTTTTTTAGCATTTTCCATACGGATTTTCACAAGATAATCAATAAAATTTTCACCTGTCTCCTGTTTGAAAAGTCGGCTGAAATATGCAGAACTCAAAGATACATATTCTGCAACATCATCCAGACAAATTTCCTGGGAAAAGGCTTTTGTTATATAATTTTTAGCATCCGAAATCGTTTTGAATTTATCCGTATTTGTTACATTTTCGCCATTTGTCAGACCTGTCTCAAAAGCAAGCATATCTGTATTTGCTTTATCCAGAATATCAAAAAGCGTATTAAAACTCTTAATTATAGAATACGATAAATTTATACCCATAATTTCATATATTTCGTTACGTACCGAGAAAAGATACTTGTCCCCTGCTGAATCCCTCTTTTTCATACAAAATATATAAATTTCATTATTATATGTGTTAAAAGGGATAATACATATATCTTTTTCATTTTTTTTGATAAAATTATTTACTGCGTTGTAAAGTGTATCTTTCCCATATTTCCACACATCACGAAGATATTCATTGAAATTCTCTATCGTTATTCTTAAAACTGTAGCTTCAATATTGTTTATATCAATATCCATTGCAAGTTTTGTATACTCACTTATTAATTGAGATGGAAGAGAAATATGTCCGGTAAGTAATTTTATAACAAAGCTTTCTCTTTGCTCGTATACATCAAAATCGTCAGTATTGGTATTTTTCACAACCGAAAGAAGTCTTTGAGCATTTGATAATGCATTATCAAAATCTATTTTATCAAGAGGAATTGAAAGATATCCACAGGCACCATTATCTATAGCACATTTAATATGTTCATAATTCTTTCTGCCATAATAAATTACGGGTATATATTTGTTATTTTCTGCTTTTAAACCCACGCTTTTATCCTGCAAAACAAGTTTTACAGGAGCAATAATAATGTCAAATTTATACATTTTGGCATCTTCTGCACTTTGTACAGTTTCGATTAGTGAAAAATTAGTGTTATTCCATAAATCAACAGAAGAAAATGCTTCTGTAACATTTTTAGAATCACTTATAACAACTGCTTTATACATAACTAACTCCGGTTTACTCAGATTTTTTATCTCTTTGCATAAGTTCTGTTACTGCAGCTGTCGGATTTATATTATTAAACAGAACATTATACGCTGTATTGATTATAGGCGTATCAATATTATATTTTTCAGAAAGCTTATATGCCGTCTTACAGCTTTTAACTCCCTCTACAACCATTTTTACTTCATCGAGTGCTTCATTTACACTTTTTCCTTGCCCTATCAGTATGCCTGCACGTCTGTTTCTGCTGTGCATACTTGTACAGGTTACAATTAAATCTCCCACTCCTGTGAGTCCCATAAAGGTTTCAAATTTTCCACCCATCGCAACACCAAGTCTTGCAATTTCAGCAAGCCCTCTTGTCATTAAAGCTGCTTTTGTATTATCTCCATATCCACAACCATCTGAGATTCCTGCACAAAGAGCTATAACATTTTTTAAGGCTCCGCTTACTTCAACTCCAACTACATCAGTATTGGTATATACACGAAATGTTTCGCTCATAAAAACATTTTGAACATACTGTGCATAAGCTTCTACTTTAGATGATGCAACAATAGCGGTAGGAATATCTCTTGATACTTCTTCGGCATGGGTAGGTCCTGATAAAATAACAATCTTATCTGTAGCTAATGTTTCTTCAATTACTTCGCTCATAAGCTGTCCTGTATCTTCATCAAAACCCTTCGACACACAAACTACAATAGGTAAAGGATTATATTTATTAATCTCTTTACATATCTTTTTAACCACATTTGATGGTACTGCAATTATTATAAGCTCCGTTCTTTCCATCGCTTCGTCCAAATTCGATGTTATAGAAATTTCTTCAGGAATTGTAACACCGGGTAATAATTTATTCATATGGTTCTCTTTCAGTTCTGCAACCTCACTGTCAAAAGCCGACCATAAGCAGGTTTCATATCCTTTTTTAAAAAGCTTCATTGCCAGAGCTGTGCCCCAGCCACCTGCACCAAGTACAGTTGTTTTCATAGCTTCTCTCCTTTATTTTTATTTCCAAATTTATTTTCCGTACCATTAAGTAATCTTACTATGTTCGTTCTGTGGGTAAAGAATATCATTATACAAATAACAACAGATGTCCAAAATAATAAATCAAAATTAAAACCGTTAAAAAGAAAAATAACTACTGATAATAATAAAAAGCTTATCAAAGTCGCTAAGGATACAATTTTAACTGTCAAAATTAAAATGAGTTCTAAAACACCTAAAAGTGCAGCAGCTCTTATATCACATACTGCCAGGGCACCATAAGAGGTTGAAACCCCTTTGCCTCCCTTAAAACCAAAATAAACAGGAAAAACGTGTCCTAACACTGATGCTATGGCACATAAATACTCAACACCGAAATATTTTCCTGCAAACGTTGCAATAACGCCCTTTAAAAAATCAAGTAAAAATACCACTATTCCATATTTTTTTCCTAAAGCACGTACTGTATTTGTTGCGCCTGCATTACCACTTCCTACAGACTTGATATCTATGTTTTTTAATCTGCATATAATTATAGCATTATTAATGCTTCCTATAAAATATGCAACGAGAATTGCTAAAATCTTTAATATTAATACCATAAAATCACATCATTTCTTTTCATTTTTTTCTCTGACAATGAACTTAAGTGGTGTCGAATTTAATCCAAAAGCTTCTCTTACCTGATTTTCAAGATATCTTATATATGAAAAATGAGCAAGCTCTTTATCATTTACAAAAACAACAAATGTAGGTGGTTGCACTGCAACCTGTGTCATATAGAATATCTTAAGTCTTTTTCCTTTGTCGGCAGGTGGCTGAACTCTCAGTATTGCTTCGTTGAGAACATCGTTTAAAACACCTGTCGATACGCGCATATTATTCTGCTCATGGACAAGTTCAATAAGCTCAAACATTTTATCAATTCTTGACCCTGTTTTTGCCGAAATAAATTCAACAGGGGCATAAAGCATAAATCCAAAACCTTCTTTAACATTGTCCCTGAAATTTTTCATGGTATTGGTTTCTTTTTCAACTAAATCCCACTTGTTTACAAGAACTACTATTGCCTTCCCTTGATCATGAGCATATCCTGCAATTTTAGTATCCTGTTCAGTTACCCCCTCATCAGGGTCAAGTAAAATAAGAACAACATCTGAACGGTCTATGGCAAGTAATGTTCTTACAGCACTGTAATGTTCAATATTTTCTTCTATTTTACCCCTTTTTCTAAGTCCCGCTGTATCTGTGAAAATATATTTCTTGCCATCTTTTTCAAAATAAACATCTATTGCATCTCTTGTCGTTCCCGGAATATCACTTACAATTACTCGGTTATCTCCAAGGATTTTATTTACAAGTGAGGATTTTCCTGCATTAGGTCTGCCTGCAACAGCAATTCTTATAGTTTTTTCATCTTCAACTGCAGTTTCTGCATCTTTGAAATGCTCTACCACTTCATCAAGCATATCTCCAAGACCAAGACCATTAACAGCAGAAACAGGAAATGGCTCACCAATACCTAAATTATAGAATTCGTAAAGCTCCATAGGCATTTGCCCTGGATTATCCACTTTATTACAAACAAGTACAATAGGCTTGTTACTTTTACGAAGCATTGTACATACATCGTTATCTGCTGCTGTCATACCTGTTTTGATATCGGTAACAAAAATGATAACATCAGCAGTTTCTATAGCTATTTCAGCCTGTCTTTTCATCTGTGATAGTATTATATCATCAGTTTTAGGTTCAATACCACCTGTATCAATCAGAGTGAATTTATAGTTAAGCCATTCGCAATCAGCATATATTCTGTCGCGTGTAACACCCGGAGTATCTTCAACTATAGATATTCTCTCTCCTACTAATTTATTAAATAATAAAGATTTACCTACATTAGGTCTTCCAACTATAGCAACTATCGGTTTCATTAAACTCACTCCTGTCCTGTCAATATATCCACAAGGCTGTATGCATCCTTAGATACACAAACCCTTGTATTTAATTCTTTTTCAACATCTTTTACTGTTACATCATCTAAAAACACATCTGTATCTGCACGAAGCATAGTTTCAGGAATAACAATGAATTCACCTAAATCAATTCCTTTTAACTGATTAATCAAATCTCTGCCTGTAATTAATCCTGCAACTGTAATAGTTTCACCGAAAAACTTATTCTTAACAGCAACTACTTTTACATATTCTTCAAAAGGTTTTATCAGGGATTTCAAAACATCCTCAAATATAACTCCTGTTACCAAAGTGCATTTTTTTCTGCAACTTTTAGTTGACTGTTCAAAAGCAACTGAAAAATCATATTTAAATACAGAAACCATTCCCACCCCGTTTTCAAGCTGCGGGAAATCTTCGTATGATTCATATGGTGGAAATTCTTTTTGTGCAGTTATATAAAATTCATCAGAAGCATAAACAGTTCTGCTTCCTGATATTTCCATAAACTTATTCTGCCAGGATTCTATTTGTTCAATCAACAAAGAAGCTGTTTCTTTTGTGTAAGAATTAAGCTTATACAAATTATCACGATATTTTGTTATGCCTACAGGGACAACTGAAATACTGCATAAGTCAGGTGAAAACGCAATTAAATCAGATAAAGTTCTTTCAAGCTCTTCACCATCATTAATTCCCGGGCATGCCACAATCTGACAATTAACCATAATACCTGCATCAACAAGTTTTTTTATCTGCTTTAATATTTTGCCTGCTTTTTTGTTGCCTAACATAAACTCTCTTTTTTCAGGGTTAGTACAATGTACAGAAATATTTATAGGAGAAAGATGCATTTCGATTATTTTGTCAAGTTCTCTGTCTGACATATTAGTAAGAGTTACATAATTCCCCTGTAAGAAGGAAAGTCTTGAATCATCATCTTTAAAGTATAAAGTTTCTCTCATATTTGGTGGCATTTGGTCAATAAAACAGAAAATACACTTGTTTGCACATGAACGTGCACCACTTATAAGTGCTTTTTCAAAATCAACACCAAGTTCTTCATTATATTCATTTTCTACAGTTATTATTTCCCTGCTACCATCTGTTTTTTCAACAGTTAATTCATACTCTTCATCAGCCGTAATAAATCTAAACTCTAAAATATCATTTATCTTTTTACCATTTACAGCTAAAATGGCGTCCCCTGCCTGCAGACCGGCATCCTGAGCAATTGAACCGGGATGTACATATTTAATTATATTTTTTCTGCTCATAATGCCTCCTACAAATAATAAATTGTTTACAAATAATATATCCCCACGAAAATCGTGAGGATATAAACTATTCAAGAATAAATTAATCGCTGATTTTTACAACTTCTCTACCCTTGTAGAAGCCGCATTCAGGACAAACTCTGTGTGATAAAACTAACGCACCGCACTGAGAACACTTAATCATGCCCGGTACAGAAAGTTTCCAGTTTGCTCTTCTCTTATCTCTTCTTGCTTTAGATGTTTTTCTCTTTGGAACTGCCATGTTCACACCTCCTCTAAATTTGCATCAAAACGATGTCAGTCAAATATTAATCCTTTTAAACTTTCAAACTGCGGATTCCACTCGTCATCCTTACATTCGCACGGACTATAATTAAGATTGGCACCGCATTTAAGACACAAACCTTTACAATCCTCACGGCAAAGGTTTTTGAGAGGGAGATTTGCAAAAGCTACCCTTTCAGCAATGTCCTTTAAATCAACAGTATCGCCTGTAAGTGTCAAAGCATCAGTAGCTGTTTCCTCATCAAGCTCCTTAACAAAGTTTTCGGTAATTGCAAACGTAAGACTCTTACTGAGCATTTCACCACATCTGTCGCAAGGAACAGAATAAGAAAAATTCCCCTCTGCTTCTAAAGCAACAACACCGCTGATATTTTTAACAATTCCTTTAACGGAAATAAAGCTAACATCTTCAATACGTTCATTTTTGAACATATCTGCTGACAGCTCAACATTTCCATCAAAATTCATACTGTCGCCGGGGCTTTTTAAAATTCTGCTTATATCAAGTATCATTATACCCCTCCTAAAACACAGTACAAGTTATTATACTAAATATTAAATCATTTGTCAAGTAAAAATTATTAATTTTATAACAATTCTACTGTTTCAAGAGCAATCATTAATTCTTCGTTTGTAGGAACAACCATTGTTTTAACAGTTGCACCCTCAGCTGAAATATCAACCTCTTTGCCTCTGCAGTTATTCTTTTCAGAATCAACCTTAATTCCCATATAATCAAGACCTTCGCAGATTGCTTCTCTCATCCAGATTGTATTTTCACCGATACCTGCAGTAAATGTAAGAACATCTATTCCACCCATTTCAGCTGCATAAGCACCGATATATTTCTTAACCTGTTTAATGAAAACCTTAAGTGCAACATCTGCACGGCTATTACCTTCTTTTGCAGCAGCTTCAACATCACGACAGTCGTTTGAAACACCTGAAAGTCCTAAGAAACCTGATTTTTTATTCATAATAGAATCAATTTCTTTAGTTGAGAGCTTTTCATTTTCCATAAGGAATGTAACTATTGCAGGGTCAATATCTCCGCAACGTGTTCCCATTTCAAGACCTGCAAGAGGTGTAAAGCCCATTGTAGTATCCACGCTTTTTCCACAGTCAATAGCACAAATTGAAGAACCGCTTCCCAAATGGCAATTAACGATTTTTAAATCTTCAAGCTTTTTGCCAAGGATTTCTGCTGTTCTCTGAGCAACATATTTGTGGCTTGTTCCGTGGAAACCATATCTTCTGATTTTATATTTTTCATAATATTCGTAAGGAATAGCATACATATAAGAATCAGCAGGCATTGTCTGATGGAAAGCTGTATCAAAAACAGCTACCATAGGAACAGAAGGCATAGCCTTTCTGCAAGCTTCAATACCAATGATGTTTGCAGGATTGTGAAGAGGTGCTAACGGAACACATTCTTCAATTGTTGCCATAACCTCATCATTAATCAATACAGAACCCGCAAATTTTTCACCGCCGTGTACAAGTCTGTGTCCTACTGCACTTACTTCGGACATATCCTTAATTACACCGTGCTCAGCATCAGTTAATGCTGCAATAACCATTTCAACAGCTGCTGCGTGGTCCGGCATATCTTTCTTTATAACAGTTTTTACACCATTTACTGTATGTGTAAGTTCTGAATCATTTATGGCAATTCTGTCGCAAAGACCTTTTGCCATAACATCATTTGTATCCATATCAATGAGCTGATATTTAAGTGATGAACTTCCACAGTTAATTACCAATACTTTCATTTTATTACCTCCGATTATTTACCCTGTGCCTGAACACAAGTAATTGCTACTACACCAACTATATCCTCAGCCGAGCAACCTCTTGAAAGGTCATTAATCGGCATTGCGATACCCTGAGTTACAGGACCGTAAGCTTCTGCTTTAGCAAGTCTCTGAACTAATTTATAACCGATATTTCCTGCATCAAGGTCAGGGAAAACGAGAACATTTGCCTTACCTGCAACAGGTGAATCAGGAGCTTTTGAAGACCCAACTGAAGGAACGATAGCAGCATCAAGCTGTAATTCGCCATCAACCTTAAGATTTGGATTGTTTTCTTTACAAATTCTTGTTGCTTCTACAACTTTATCAACATCTGCATGCTTAGCACTTCCCATTGTTGAATGTGAAAGCATAGCAACCATTGCTTCTTCCTGAACTAAAAGTTCAAAAGATTCAGCAGAGCAAGCTGCGATTGCTGCAAGCTTTTCAGGATCAGGATTCTGTTCAAGACCACTGTCAGCAAAAATAAATGTTCCGTTTGAGCCATATTCACAATTTGGAACTACCATTAAGAAAAATGCAGACACTAACTTAACTCCCGGCTTTGTCTTTATAATCTGAAGACTCGGTCTTAAAGTGTTTGCTGTTGAATGACAAGCACCTGAAACAACACCGTCTGCATCTCCTGCCTTTACCATAAGGCATGCATAATACATATAATCACCAAGAGCTGTTTTTTTAGCTTCTTCATATGTAAGACCTTTTGATTTTCTTAATTCAACAAATAAATTAAGATATTCTTCTGTTTTTTCATATGTATAAGGATTGATAATTGTTGCTTTTGAAATATCAAGACCCTTACTGTTTGCTTCAACTTCTTCAGGAGTACCGATAATAATAATATTTGCAATATCTTCCTTCAAAATTGTTTCAGCAGCTTCGAATGTTCTTCTGTCCATTGATTCAGGAAGAACAACTGTTTTCTTATCCGCTTTGGCACGGGCTTTAATCTGTTCTAAAAATGCGCTCATTGTGAATTAACCTCCAAAATAAATTTACTCATAATATTATATAACAATTTTATTTATTTTTCAATAGTATTTTTGGTAAAAATATGTTATAATTAAATGACAGAGGTGATTTTTTTGAAAGTTCTTGGTATTACAGCCGAATACAATCCGTTTCATAACGGTCATA
The DNA here is from genome assembly GCA_045593265.1 of Clostridia bacterium. GTDB lineage: Bacteria > Bacillota > Clostridia > RGIG6154 > RGIG6154 > RGIG8497. Next base: position 12,258 of record JAZNWH010000114.1, read on the forward strand.
GATATCACATTGAGGAATCGAAAAAGAAAACCGGCTACGATATTTGTGCTGTTGTAATGAGTGGTAATTTTGTCCAGAGGGGTGCTCCTGCAATTTGCGATAAACATATCCGTGCATCATGGGCTGTGCAGAACGGAGCTGATGTTGTTTTCGAGCTTCCTGTTGTTTATGCCCTGTCTACTGCTGAAAAATTCGCCTTTGGTGCAATAAGTTTATTAAATGCGTTAGACTGCGCATATGTTTCTTTCGGTGCTGAAAACAGTCTCGATGAAATCAAAAATGTATATCAGACTTATAAAAATACAGATATGTCTTTTTCTTCAAGTATGCCCTTTCACATTGCACGAACAGAAATTGACAATTCCTTCGGTATTTTAAAGAAGCCAAACAACATTTTGGCCTTTGAATATTTAAAAGCCATTGATAAAATACAGTCTCATATTGTCCCATTTGCTCTCGGGCGTTCTGACAAAGGTTATAATTCCACAGAAATAGAAAAATATTCCTCTGCCTCTGCTATAAGAAATGCGATTCTGAATAATGATAATTTTTCATGCTCAGTTCCTTTTGATGTTGAAAAATTTTTGAAAGAAAACACTTCAGCATATGAAGAACTGTTCACAAAACTTATTTGTTATGAAGTTATTACCAATCAGGACAATCTTGATTGTATATCGGAAGTCCGTGAAGGTATTGAAAACAGAATTATAAGTGTGGTTAAAGAAAACAGTTACTCCAATTACGAAGAACTTGTTAAAGCTATCAAATCCAAAAGATATACTTATACTGCAATATCAAGAATGTTATTTCAGATACTTTTGAAAATTACAAAAAATGACACTGATGTTTCTCCGAAATATTTGCGTGTTCTTGCTTTTAATTCAAAAGGTCAGGAATTACTCAAACAATTGAAAAAAACTTGCTCATTGCCCATAATAACAAAACCGTCGGACTATAAAAAGCTTGACGAAGATGCAATTTCTATGATTGAAAAGGACTTTCTTGCTACTGATATTTATAATTTAGCGACAAACAAAAAAGGAAAGGCTGATATTTCAACCTCTCCTGTTGTTATTTCTTAATTTCGTCCCAATATTTTTTTGCAAGCTGTTCCGTCTTGTTATTACCATAATTATAGTATTTTTTATCAGCTATTTTGTCAGGTAAATACTGCTGCTGAACATAGGAATTTTCAAAACTGTGTGGATATTTATATTCAATTCCTCTTCCAAGCTTCTGAGCACCATCGTAATGAGCATCTTTAAGATGGGCAGGTATGTCTCCTGTATCAATGGTGTTTATATCGTTTAGTGCATCATCAACAGCGCAAATTGCTGAATTTGACTTAGGCGCAGTTGCCAGCAGGATAGTTGCCTGTGATAAAGGTATTCTTGCTTCAGGCAAACCAAGCTGCAGAGCAGAATCACAGCAAGCTTTTACAATTGATGCTGCAATGGGATACGCAAGTCCGATATCCTCCGATGCAATAACAAGAAGTCTTCTGCAAATAATTTTTATATCACCTGATGAAATAAGTCGTGCAAGGTAATGCACTGCTGCATCAGGGTCGCTTCCCCTTATAGATTTCTGAAAAGCTGACAGTATATCATAATGACTGTCTCCGTCTTTATCATACTTAAGCGCAGACTTTTGTGTTGCCTGCACTGCTGTATCTATACCAACAAAAATTTTTTCCTCAAGAGTAACAGCTGATGCTATTACTGCAATTTCAAGGCTGTTTATACCCTTTCGTACATCACCGTTACACATATTTGCAAAATGCAGATATGCTTCATCAGTTACTTCTATTTCCTTCTTATATTCTTCTTCAAGTACACCTACTGCACGCTTCAACGCATCAACCACGTCATATGCTTCTACAGGCTTGAATTCAAAAACACTGCAACGGGATAAAATTGCACCATAAATATAAAAATAAGGGTTTTCAGTGGTACTTGCTATTAATGTAATTTGTCCGTTTTCAATCACTTCAAGAAGTGATTGCTGTTGCTTTTTATTAAAATTCTGTATTTCATCAAGATACAAAAGCACACCATCATAAGAAGATATTCCTCCCAAATCTGTTATTATGTCCTTTATATCCGAAACAGAACAAGTAGTTGCATTAAGCTTATATAATTTTTTATTTGATTGTCTGGCAATTATATTAGCAACGGTAGTTTTACCTGTACCCGAAGGCCCGTAAAATATCAAATTAGGAACATAGCTTGAATTTACAAGCTGTTTCAATATCTTTCCATCGCTCAATATATGCTTCTGACCTACAACTTCATCAAGACAAGCAGGTCTTATTCTGTCAGCTAATGGTGCACTCATCAAATCACCTCAGAGAAATTATACAATATTATTTCAAAATTATCAAGTAACTGTTGAAATTTGTCCATAATTTGTTGTATAATTTATGTGAACAAAGGAGGTTTATATGAAATTACGCGAATTAGCTCAAAAAGTATATGAAATTTTAAATAATGAATATCCCGATGCAAAATGTATGCTCAATGCTCAAAATCCACTGGAATTACTTATAGCTACACAACTTTCAGCACAATGCAGAGACGAAAGAGTAAACAAAGTTACTTCTGTTATGTTCCCTAAATTCAGGGATATTTACGATTATGCATCAGCAAGCCCTGCCAAAATTGAAAAAATGATTAAATCGCTGGGGTTATACAAGGTAAAAGCACAGAACATAGTTTCATCCTGCAAAAGAATCATTGAAGCATACAACGGTGAAGTGCCTGATAATATGGAAGATTTACTTACTCTTGACGGAGTAGGAAGAAAAACTGCCAACCTTATTTTGGGAGAAGTTTACAAGCAACCTGCTTATGTGGTAGATACACACGTTAAGCGTGTATGCAAGCGTATCGGCATTACATATGGTACTGCTCCTGATTATATAGAAAAGGAGTTGCGACGTATTTTAAACCCTGAAACAAGTAATCATTTTTGTCATCTTATCGTAACTCACGGAAGACGTTACTGCACAGCGATTAATCCATCATGTGCAAATTGCCCGTTGAATGAAATTTGTGCTAAAAAAATCGACAAAAAGTAATTATTTTAGAATTCTGCCGAAGGAAAATATACCATAACCGTATTTTGCACTTTTACCGTGCAATCCGGGATAATCAGCATACATAGCAATTAATGTATTTATTTCGTCGGGGGTAAGATATCTGTTAAAACGAAGCATAGCCTTTCCCTGAAGAAGAGCAATAGCACCTGTTATAAGAGGTGTTGCCATCGAGGTTCCACTGAGTATCGCGTAAGAATTGTTTTTATAACAGGAAAGTATATTTTTACCGGCTGCCGCAACCTGAGCTTTTTCTCCTGCAGAACTGAAATCGGTAATATTCCCCTTATAATCTACAGCTGTAACAGCTATAACATTGTTGTATTTTGCAGGATAAGAAATAGTATCTATGTTTTCTCCGTTTCCACTGTTTCCTGCTGCGGCACATAAAATTATATTGTTTTTACTGCACTCTTCAAGGAGTGCTTTTTCTTTTTCATCTGTCTTATTGGAGCTATAAGACATATTTATTATATTTACATCATTTTCCAGCATCCATTCAAGAGATTTTGAAACAGACTCATCACTGCTTACTCCTTTTTCATCAAAAGCTTTAGCTATATACAGATCACACTTAGGAGCAACTCCTACCACTCCTATTCCGTTTTTTTCGGCTGCAACTACTCCTGCCACATGAGTTCCATGACCGTTCAAATCATCCGTTTCTCCATCAACAAAACATTTATAGGCTTTAATTCTGTTTTTTAAATCCTGATGATTTACATCTATACCTGTATCAATAATGCCTACCTTGACACCCTCGCCCATAGTTTCGGACCATTCATACTCAGCACCAATCATTTTAATTCCGTAATCCATTATCTCTCTTGTTCTGATTATTTTAGACAAAACCTCATATTTCTCAATATAATGCAAAAAAATCACCTCCTATTCATTATATGAACAGGAGGTAATTATGGGATTTAGTTCGTTGTAAGCTGTTTTGAGCTTACATTAAGTAATTCAATAGTTGATTGGCACAAAGCAGATGCAAGCTTGACTTTGAATTCATCATTCATCAAAAGCTCCAAATCATCTTCATTTGACATAAATGCATTCTCTACAATAATAGCAGGAGTCTTGCTTTTGTAAATTACTATATACTTAGGATTATCAACCATGCCCGATTTTTTCAAACCAAGCTTTGCTATATTATCATAATATATTTTTGAAACTTCTCTGTTGGTCATATTATCAAAAGAGGGTGCAGATTCGGAATAATATACCTGAACTCCGTTGATTTCAGGATTTTCAGACGCATTATTATGAATACACAGATAAAAATAACCATCTTTCTCGTTTGCGATCTCAGGTCGTTTGCTAATATTGATGTATGTGTCATCATCTCTTAACATATACGTAGAAACTCCGCATTTTTTCAGCATAATTTCCAATGCTGTACATATATCAAGATTTACATCCTTTTCATAAACCTCGTTGCCCTCATACACACCAACTGTACCAACTTCTGAGCCACCATGTCCCGGGTCGATTATCACAAGCTTATTTTTTGCTTTGGTCAAAAGTTCAGAAAAGTCGCCGGCAGTATATTTTTCTGCAAGTTCCTGTATTGTTTCATCTGTTTCTGTTAAGGGGGGCTTTACGACAGGTGGAGTCAGCTCATCAAAAATAATATAAACATCCTCCCCGTCAACCTCATAATCGTAAAAATAATACTTTTGTAAATCCACCACAACACGACAGGTTGTGTCGCTGTACTGAGACCATCTTACAGAATTAACAAAGGTTTTACTGCACTCTATCCGATTTTCCTCACCTGTATCAAGTCGGCAGCTTGCAAAATCATAAACATATCTTTTAGGGTTATCAAGTTTAAGCATGGTATGCTCCAGTTTACCGGCACCCGATATCTTAATTTTAACAAAGGTATCCCCTTCTGAAACTGATATTTTTTTGATGGTTCCATCAGTTTTTATAACTTCCTCATGGTCATCAGCTTTTGAAAAAATATTTACACATCTTTGTGCATCGTCCCACATAACGTCCATATTAAGATTTTCCGAAACAAAACGAACAGGAACCATAGTTCTGTTTTCTATTATCTGGGCAGGCACATCCAAAATTACAATTTCACCGTTAACAACAGCTGCTGTAGAATCAATTATTAAATGAACAGTGTCATTTTTTCTTATAATTGAAGCAATTTTGCTCTCTGCATTCCATTTTACTTCGCTGCCCATATATTCAAATATACTTCTTACGGGAACCAAAACACGGTCATCAACTATAACAGGAGACACATCACTTTTAACTATGTCTCCGTCTATCTTAATTGTAATTCCCTTTTGCGCATTACATATAGTTGCTGTAAAAACACTAATTATGAAAATTATACAAACAAGAAAAAATTTTTTCATCACTAACCCCTCTCGCTCTCACAAGACAAGCTTAATTATAACAAATTTTTCTGCATTTCTCAACAACAAACACAAAAATTTCACAAAAAAATAAGCTATGTTAGCTTATTTTTACAATATTGTAATATTAAATATATAATCAGTATTCCACTAAAAGCTCCAAGGCTGTCGATTAATACATCAACTGCATTCCCGTCTCTGCCTGGAACAAAGTGCTGATGTAATTCATCTGTTACTGCGTAAAAAAATGATATTGCTTCACTGGCAGCAAATGCTTTTTTTATACTGTTAAAGTAAAGACTTATATAAAGGCTGATACCAAGAAATGCATAAATTGAAAAATGTGCCGCCTTTCTTACAGCTGTACTGAAAAACTGCGTCAAACCACTTATATCTGCATTTTCTAAACCAAATAAAGAACATAATTTTGAAAGAATTTCATAAAGAAAACCGTTGCTTAGTTCAAGAGACTCCTTGCCCTCCTGAGCAGAAAACATAAATATAAAAATCATTATGCATACAGGTATTAAAAATAACAAACGTCTTAATTTCATTTTTACTCCTCTTCGGGCTGTACAAATATATAAGACAGCTGCCCCATTTTAATAATATCGCCTGTTTTAATGGCACAGGGTTCATCTCCAAGCTGTTCATTATTTACAAATGTACCGTTGGTACTGTCTAAATCGTGTATCATCCACTCGTTACCTGACTCACATATAAAACGTGCCTGCATTGCTGACATATATCTGTCATTAATCATAATATCTGCTTTTTTACCTCTGCCGATGGTATAATTATTATTGACAGTATATAGTTCTTCAATCTTAAAATCAAGCTTCGAACGATTACAAAGAGGCTTTATAAAGGTTTCGTCATCTTTAATAGATCCCATTCTTCCATGCTTGATATCCTGTGCAATGAGTCTTATTATACTGAACATAAAATAATATATAATTGTTATAAAGACATATCTCATTATGTCGGACAACCATTCAAACATAAAAACACTCCAATCTGTGCAATTTAAACTTTTTAATTTTAATGACCGTGGTGGTGATGGTGATGATGTCCGCTTGTTTCGCTGTGATGAATATGGCAATGTTCGTAATGGCAGTGTTCGTTAGATTTCTCAAGCTCTAAAGTTACATGCCCGATATTATGTTCACAAAGCTCCTGCCTTATTTTTTCTTTAATTTTACTGCTTTCTTCATCTGTAACAATATGCATTGTTGCATAATTGTTATATCCGTCTATGCTCCATACATGAATATGGTGAACATCTATAACTCCTTCTATTTTGCAAATATGCTCCTTAATTTTTTCCAGCTTTATACCCGAAGGAATTCTTTCGAGAAAAACATTCTCGATTTGCCTGAAATTTTTCATAGCATTAACAAATATAAACACAGAAACCAAAATTGATAAAACAGGGTCAATAATTGCAAAATCTGTAAATTTCATAACTACTGCACCAATCAGAACAACAAGCCATCCAAGAACATCTTCAAGCATATGAAGGTTAACTGCTCTCTGATTAAGTGATTCTCCATCTTTGGTAAACATAGCTGCCAGGAAGTTGACAACTACGCCAATGATTGCAAATATAATCATTCCGTTATAATCAATTGAAACAGGATTGAAAATTCTTACTATTGCGTTATATATAACAACTATTGAACCTACAAGCAGAATTACGGTAGTAATCAGACTTCCTACAACAGAAAATCTTGTATATCCATAGGTATATATTTCGTCAGGCTGCTTTTTGCTCTTATGCTCCAAAAAACACGAATACCCTATACTTACAGCATCGCCTATATCGTGCAAAGCATCTGAAACAATGGCAACACTTCCTGTAACAGTTCCGCCTATAAATTCAAATATTGAAAATAACAGATTAAGAAAAAACGCAATTAAAATATTTTTCTCTGTTTTCATTTTTCATTTTCCTTTCAAAATTCTATGTAATTATTAAAATTGCAAGTTTATCTATAAGTAATTTACATTTCAACAACCTTTACACAATACAAGACTTGCCCTTGTTTATGCTCTGTAACAATTTCCAGAATATATTCCTCACCGTCAGGCATATCAATATAAATTGAATTTTCAGTATGCTCAACCCCACATTTAAGCTTATCAGACCCACTAAATCCATATAAGTTGACATCCGTAATGTTTAAAGAAGAATTATCAATAAATATTTCCGTTCCACGAGCAACTCTTAAAGTATTATTTTCACTATATTCTCTGATTGCAGGATGAGGATAATCTGAACTAACAGCACCATTTCCAAATCTCCAGCTATGAGTACTTGTCAGACAAACAGCTAAAACATTATCCGAACTGTCTGTTAAATTTAAAACAGGCGGCTCAGGCAGATTCTCCTGCGGAGCATAATCATACCCCCATGTCGAAAACACCACAGGCTCATCATTCTTCATTCTGTACATATCTACAGCATATAAACACCCAATTGCTATAACAACTGCCAACAACACCGTAATAATTACAACTAATATTCTCTTCTTCATAAAAATCACCCCATAGGCTATACTAAATTATGATAACAATAATATACTATTTTTAGATAATCTTCTAATTATCAATTAATAATGTTTAAAGATTAGCCTTATAAAAATTTTCTTTGATTCATAGTATCAAGTGCTTGAATTGATTTTGTAATATCTCCACCAATTCGATTTGTGCAAAATATCTTATTAAATTGTTTTATCAGTTTATCTTCTAATCCCTCCAACATTTTTCTTTTCCATATATAAATTCTTGTTGTATCTAATGCTCTAAAAAAATCTATTGAAAAACAAGATTTTTGATAAGCATACATTGGAAACAAGGTTCTATCAAATTGCTTGTTTTTTGACCAGTGTTGCATGATTCTCCTTTTTATGTTTTCTGTTTTCCCTATGTATACTTGTTTATATTCATCAAGAACCATAATATAGTAACCCTCCACTTCATCACATAGGTTCAAATTACTAATTTCTTCAAAATCTTTATTTTGTTTCAAAAAAGACATTAACTCTGTATCAAAATTTTTCTTATCAAGCATATTAAAAAATTTCATATTTAGATCATAATTTTTCAAACACAATTCTCTATACTCTTCACACCATTCTTTACGATATGCACTGCCTCTTTCATCAATATATGCATTTCTCTTTGCGAGTTCATGAAAATAACCGAGTGATGGTTTAGTATTAATCACAGCAAACTCGTCTTTTGTTAGCTTAAATGATTTTCCTCTACTTATTAGTTTTATCCCAAAATGTTCCACTACCTTCTCTCCTTTCGCAAGATTCGCCATTGCGATACATAAGGTTTAGATACAAGTCCTTTTAATAGTTTTCATATGCCTTATCTAAAACTTTTTTTACAACCAATTCCAAGTCTTTATGATATTTAGGGATTTCCATTGCTAATGCTTTCAAAAACAGAAGCCTTTCCAATGAAACAACAAGATAATCGTCTTCTTCAATCGCATTTACTTTCAGATACTGATAATCAAAAGTACATATTTGATTCCATATTTCAAATCCAAATTCACAAACACCTATATCACCATACAAATCTTTAATGTTAGACGGAAATTTGTCTACTAATGCTTTATGATCTGTTAGATGAACTACTAGATCAATGTCTGCTCCAGCTTTACGTAAACCATAGTACTCCATTGCTTTACCGCCAATTAGTAATGGCTTGTATTTGAATTTATAATCCAATTTTTCTAATTCAATATTCATTATTGTTCTCCTTAAATATTGATATGCAATTCAATTTTTTAGTGTTCCGACAAAATTCGACATATTTATATAGTTCCTGTCAAGTCAGGTAAAAAATTATTATTGCTAAGGGTCTGAACACAAGCTTTGTTACTATCTTAGTTTTCTGCAATACTGGGTACAGAGCTTATCTGTACATTCGGAACAACGAAGTGCCATATTGCTATTCTCCCAAAATCTTTCAGGATATACAATTACGCATATCTCCCAGACAAGCCATACTGTAAAAGCAAATATAATAAGAGACCAGGAAAAGAAGCTGTTTAATGCTATAATTGGTAAAAACATCATCAAATGGTCCCAGTTAAATATTCTGCATGTTGTACAACATTTGTTATGCAACATCAGTCTGAACGGACACCAGATAAGAACGCATATTAAATCGCATACATAGAAAAATGTTGATATTAACACCATCAAACCTGTATCTATGGTTCCACACAGATACAATATGCTTATAAAAACAGTTAATACAATCCATATTAACATTACTTTGTATGCAGATAAAGTTGTGTCTTTAATATACTGTTTTAAATTTTTATAGTTGATTTTTTCTTTAATCGGCTTAAAAAGGGATTCAAATACTTTTTGTGAACCTATGGAGATATGTGATTTTACGGGAATCAGTTGCAACACCATATCACACACCCACAACATCCACAAAAGATGCAGCAATGAAAACTCATTAAAAAATTTCCATCCGTCTGCAATGTTGTACGCATTTCTATTAAAAAAGTATATAAGAGCTGCTATGATAAATACGATTATTCTTCCTATAAGCCTCAAAAAATATATTCTTCTTGTTTTTGACATACGTTGATTGTTATTTTCCATCGGTTGTAATTCCTTAATTATAACTGTACTACAAATTTAATCTATCATTCTTAAGTATTTCTTCAAACAAAGCATTTCGCTTATTGATAGGCATTTTAACACCATAACTATTTGTTATATTATCCCATTGAATATCATCTAAATCAAATCGAGGGATATTAAATTTCTTAGAAAGGTCTTTTGCTAAATAAGTCTTGCCTGAACCGCTACATCCAATAATATGAATTTTCATCACACTCCTCAATCTTTTTTCTTTGCAGTGGTAACAGATGCAATAAGCAATTTTCTGATTTTACTACATTTATTAAACATATCTTCATACTCTTCTTCAGTTATCATCTTTGTGTCTTTAAAAAGCTCTAACCAGTAATCGCTTTCATAACACTCTTTTAAAGCAATTTGAAATTTATTTATAAAGTCAGCCTTGCTTGCCGCATAATTTGCTTCGTGAATATTTGCACCAATGCTTGTGCCGCTTCTCAGAAGCTGATTTAATAACACATTACCTTTTCGATTCTCTTTAATTTCTGTACACAAATTAACAATATCAACTGCAAACTGTTTTGATAAATCTACAAGTTTATTTTCTTTCATATTCACTCTCCATTTAATGAATTGACACCTTCGTTGTCATGAATTGGCTTCGCCATGATTTCTCGCTAATACTCCATGAATTGAATTGCCTTTTGATGCACTTTAGTGCAATTCATGAGTTGAAAACTCAATTCATGAAATCTTTAATTTCAATTCATGCCGAAGGCAATTCATTGAGTTTGCTTTGCAAACTCATTATACAACACTAATGATACTTTTTCAAGCTATTTTACAGATAAAAACCACCAGTTCACAAATGAACCGATGGTTTTAACTATTTATAAAATTGTCTTAATAACTTCAGGGAAATCTCTGTAATCATCTATTGTAAGGTATGGGAAATCTGATTTATATACAGACTCGTCATTTCCACCCAAGCCATAATCGTCGCCGATATAAACTACCTCATCATGCTTTAAGTTATGCTCTTTGCAGTACAAATCAAGTGCATAATACTTGTTATAAGGCATTGGTGCCATATCAAAAGATGATGAGCCACCCACAAAAACAGTGTAATCTGAAAAAGTTTCTACAACTTCATCATAGATTTTTCTTCTTTTTGCTCTGTCCGGGTCAAAGGCAAGCTTATCCTCCGATTTTGCATCAGTTCCTAAAAGAGGAAATGTAAGACATCCTGACGGATGGAATTCAACATTGTTACCTACAAAATCAGTATATCCAAACTTTTCTCTCAAATATGTAACTCTTCTTTCGACTGACTCCTTATCCACAGGAAATTGCAAATCACGCACTATATCAATATTATTTGTTTCTTCATTATATATTCCATATTGCAAACCGTAATTGCCGATTATATCAATAGGAAAATGTTCCATTTGATTGAAAATTCTCATAACCTGTCCGGCACCAACCATTAAGAGCTTATACTTTTGAGATAATTTATTCAATGCTTCTTTATGTACTTCGTCCAATGGTTGCTTGTGCTGAGTAAGGGTTCCATCCAAATCCATAGCAACAATTTTTATTTTGTTTTTATCCATTTACACGTCCTCCAAATATATCATAGTTATACCAGAGAACTGTATATCTGTCTTTTAAATCTTTTGCATACATAATAGCTTCTTCTATCTTTTCATTGCCATACATATCGTAAAAATTCTTCATATCAAGTCCAACAAAACCAAGTATTTGTTTTATTTCATCGGCACCTGGTGAAGACGATAAGATTTTCCTTATTTCTTCTTCCTTTTGCTTATATACACCAAGTCTGTCTGATGCATAATTTCCTACCTTATCCTGAAGTGCAATACAGCCATTTGCAACTGACTTATATATTTTGTTCATTTTTTCGACATAATACTCTCTTGAAGGACGATACAAAGTATCGGGAAGTTCCGATTTTAAAACTTTTTCCCTGATCATAGCAGTAATAACACTTGAATATGCTACATCAATTCCATGTACAAAATAAGGATCATTATTCACAATTCCCACAATTTCAAAAAAGTGAGACAGATGATGCTCGCTGCCGGATGCAGGACGGGATGAACCTGCAAAGCTCATCATAATTCCTACAACAATAAGTGCTTCCATAAGTGTTTTTACACTCTCCTCATCCCGTTCCAAAAGACCCTTTGCTGTATTTTTGGTATTTTCTATCATTTTATATGTGGTATCATAAATATACTGACAAAAATACTCATCGTTTACCGCTACACTGAGTTTCCAATCACAAAGAGCTGAGAACTTTCCTATTATATCACCATAACCTGCTTTTATCATATCTATAGGTGCATCTTTTAAAACCTTTGTATCAGCGATAATAGCTCTCGGAAGTCCTGCTTTGACAGTTTCTTTCATTCCGTTTAATATCATTGCCGCTCCGTCAGAGGCATATCCGTCCATAGAAGGGGCAGTAGCAACTATCATATAAGGAATTTTTGCAAAAAAAGATACATATTTACATAAGTCCTGAATAACTCCTGAACCTACTCCAAGGATTAAGTCCATTCCAACAAGCTCATTTCTGACTTTATCTATTGCTTTTTCATCGGGAATCAAAACTGTATCTCCGGAGAAAATAACTTTTTTTGTATTCTTATCACAAAGGACTTTTTCAACTTTTTCTCCTGCTGCTGAAAAAGTATTTTCGTCAGCTACAATCAATATGCCCTTCGCTTTTTTGCACAATTCTTTTAATCTTGAAATTGCATCATTTTCAATGTACACATGCTCGATATCACAATTATGAATCTTGCCGCACGAACAGTTAATACCTTTCAAAATGTTATTGATATCCATAAAATCTCCTTTATTAAATTCATATATTTACATATATCATAATTTGTATTATAATATAATCATCAAAACAAATCAACAATTTACCATAAATCAGCCATTTTTTTGATGAATTTACTTTAAATTCAGAAAAACAATCAAAATCAATCATTTTATAAGGAGGTCATTATGCTAAAAAATGAGCGAAAACGGGAAATTATGAACATACTGAAAAATCAGGATGGTTTTATCACCGTTAAAGAATTATGCACAAGACTATATGCAAGTGAATCAAGCATAAGAAGAGATTTGACAGCTCTTGAGAACTTAGGATTTGTCAAAAGAACTTACGGCGGAGCTGAATTAATAACGAATTTTTCAAATGTAATTTCATTTAATAAAAGAGCTGCACACAGTGTAGATGCCAAAAAAACAATTGCTAAAAAAGCAGAAAAGCTTGTAAAAGATGGAAACATTATATTTTTAGACCAATCATCAACCTCCTTTTACCTGGCAAATGAATTAATCAAAAGGCACTCAATTACCGTTATCACAAATAACATAGAAATACTATATTTACTCTCAAACTCTTCAATGAAAGTTATATCGTCCGGTGGATACTTAAGCACAGAAAACAGAAGCTGTCTTATTGGAAGTGATGCTCAAAGTGTATTTGAAAGCATATATGCTGACATTGCATTCTTTTCTACGAAGTCATTGTCAGATGACGGAGTTATATCAGATTGCACACGCGAAGAAGTTACAGTAAGAAACTCTATGATAAAAAATGCTGTAAAAAAGGTGTTTTTGTGTGATAGCGAAAAGTTCGGCACAAAATCAGCTTATATACAATGTAAACTAAATGATGTTGATTATCTGGTGAGCAATACTGAAGTTAAAAATAAATTCAGCACAATTGCAACATCATTGACAATTCTTTAATTTCGAAAAACTGTTAAATTCAAATTGTTAAATTTGTTTTAAGTAAACAATTATCAAGCCTATTTCCAAAATATGACAAAAAACGCGGTACAATGCTGTTTGACGGGTTTGATTTTAATTAAAAACTATGAATATTTCATTTTTTAACCTCGTATAATAAGAGCAGAATTCTAAAAAATCTAAAAAAAATTTGACAAATTGTTAAAAAAGTGTTACAATGTTCGGGACTTGTGAAAAATAGCGGTGTGGAAGATTATGTTAAAATTGTTTTTTATTCCACATCCTGATTATCGGAGGTTAAATATTAAAATGAATACAAACAAATCAGGCAAGCGTAGATTGGTTGCACTTATACTGGCTGTTACCATTATCGCAACAACAGTTTTAGCAATCACAGCTTTTGCTGACAATGCTGAAGTAACCGTTAATCTTATAAACGGGGAAAAGTCGGTTTCTGTTTCTACAACTGCCGAAACGGTAGGCGAATTTCTTGAAGAACAAAATATTGTGCTTTCAGGAAATGACAAGGTATCCCCTGCCGGAGATACTAAGTTATCTGACGAAATGGATATCACACTAACTCAGAACAAAAAGGTTATTATTATCTGTGATAATGAAGAAAAAGCTTTTATAACAGATAAGAATATCACAAAAGATTTTCTTGTTTCTGCAGGATATGTTCTTGGCAATGAAGACTATATCAAAACATACAGCAAGGACGGTTTACTTTACGCAGAAATAATAAAAGTGAGTTATGAAACTGTTACAGAAAATAAAGAAGTAAAAAGCACACAAATCAACATTTACAACGATGAAATGTATCAGGGCGAAGTAAATGTTAAAAAGGAAGGTCAGGACGGTATTACCGAAACAACCTATAAAGTACGTTTTGAAAACGGTAAAGAAGTTTCAAAAGTTCAGCTTTCCGAAAAAGTTATTAAAATTGCAACTGACAGTGTGAGAGAGGTTGGTACAAAAGCCAAAGACCCTCACAATAAAAAAATTCAGTCTGCAGTTATTGATGAAACAAGCGGTATCATTTATACCAACAGTGGAGAAGAGTTACACTATTCAAAAGTTGTAGACGTTTCGGCTACTGCTTATTCTCCTGCAAGCTGTGGAAAAGCACCATCACATCCTGCTTACGGAATTACCGCAACAGGTCTTCGTGCAACTTACGGAATTATAGCTGTTGACCCAAGAGTTATCCCTCTTGGTTCAAAGGTTTATATAACTGCTCCTGATGGTTCATGGACCTACGGAACTGCAATTGCAGCTGATACAGGTGGAGCAATTAAAGGTGCAAAAATAGACCTTTGCTACGATACCAATGCTGAATGTTTCCAATTCGGCAGAAGATATGCAAAAGTATATATTTTGTCCTAAAAACAAGTCAATTATGGGAATGTAAAAGGGTTAGAATTTTTACCAATATCATTAAGTTAAGAGGAGCAAGTTCATTCTATGAGCTTGCCCCCTTTTTTTATGTAAATATTAAAAATTATTTCGAAAAAGACTTGACAAATTTTGAAATTTGTGCGGCTGATTTTATTAACTATCGTTAATAA
>JAZNWH010000115.1:0-4271 GCA_045593265.1 Clostridia bacterium
TACATCCGCAATTAAACTGAATGACAAAAAAATCAACTACTATGATTTCATTTCTTCAATGGGAAACGAGGATTGCAACAAAGCAATTTTAAGAATTGTGCCCAATATTGATATTGACCTCATAAATGCATTTATTGATAATATTATTTATATATCCGATTTACAAAAGGAATTTTATAAGACATACATTACAGCAAGATACGAAAAGATCTTGTTGCCAACATATAAATCTTTGAACAAATGAGGTATGGTCTATGATTTTTTATGTAACAAAACAGACCTTTGAAAGATATAAACTTAAAATGCCGGAAGATTTAAGTTTTCCAATGAATGAAATTGCTAAAGCAACGCTAAAAAAAGAAAGTGGAAATCGTCTTCTGGAGTGGGGCGGTAAACTGTTTTATTTTGATAAAAGAAAATGCATTCAGTTTGTTAACTTCGCAAGCAAATTAACCATATTTGTATTTGATATAAAGATGGATGACTTACCTATGGTTGGGAACTATATTGCAAATTATCTTCTGGATATTTATAGTAATGATAAAACGATGATTAAGTATCTCAAAAGATTATTCGAGGAACATCCAGCTTGTTGCTTTTCAAAGCTTACAGATAAAAGCGCCATATCTACTCTTAATAGAACACAATGGACATTTGCAGAGGATGGATATAGGGTTTATGATTTTATCGAAAATGGTATTTTAAATGCTCGTAAAATTAACAAACTGGTGAATACAGATTGGTTGTTTACTCAAAAAACAAACGGAACAACAGAGTATTTTTACGCAGCAGATAAGTTTAAGAATTTGCTTACTGAAAAATATGAATGATTATTATATAACAACAAAACAAGGAGGTGAATAGTTTTGGGTAAATATACTGATGATGAAATTAGGAATATGCCGAAGATAACATGTAAAATTGCTGCTGATTATTTAGGAATATCTCCTATGGCTGTAAGCTGCGGGATGCGCAACAATCAACTGCCTATTGGTTTTGCTATACACACTGAGGACAGATATACTGACAGTTGGTCATACAATATTATTCCGGAAAGATTGATTGCATATAATCATGGCAAAATAAACGAAGTTCAAGTTCAAAGTATAGAGAAAAATTTGGAGACCATTATATCTGAATTTCAAACCATGAAAAACGATTTAAGTTTTTTATTGCGTGGCGAAGATTAAAAAAGGAGATGAGAATTGCTGAAGAAGAAAACAAACGAATTATAAAAGAAATAGAAACACGCAGAGTGTTTTATGATCAAATATTAAACAATGGAAAGGGTGAATGTGGATTGAGCAGTCAAGATGTTTTGAAAATCCCAAGAGAACAACTATATAATGAAATTTGGGCTTTGTCAGTTTCAAAGGTTGCTAAAAAATATAACATATCATATGCAAAGTTAAAACAAGCTTGCATTGATGCTAATATTCCTACGCCCTCAAATTCTTATTGGACAAATCTTCAAATGGGTAACCCGGTAACAAAAATACCGCTTCCGTTGTCTGATATAAAAGATGTTATACTACAAAAATCAAAAAGTGTATCAACCAAGGTTCTAATTCCAATTGAAGAAACTTCTTTAAATCAAAATTTTAAAGAAGTTTTTATAAATTCATTATTATTCCTTAAATTAGAGGAAAAAAGTTCAGTATTAGATGCTTTAAGTTCATTAGGCATTAACAAGGATTATAAATTGCATCCAAAGATAATACAACATGATAGAAAAGTTAAATCTTGGAAACAAACTCATCCATTGGATCCAAACGCTTCACGCAAAAGAGATACATATTACAGACCGACGGAAAGTGAACCTTTTCTTTACAGAGATGTTTCTGAACTGTCGCTTACAAGAATATACAAAATTCTTAACGCACTATTTAAATGTGTAGAATTTCTAGGCGGTAGCGTGAACGAAGACCTTACTCTAACTATTCGTAATGAGATTGTTCAATACAAAATTACAGAAACTGAGGAAAAGATTCCGCATGTATTAACAAAAGAAGAACAAAAAGCTATGGAACAATATGAAAGAGAGAGACTTACAAGAACTTATGTATTCAAGCCAAACATAAGAAAATGGGATTATGTTTTCAACGGCAAGCTTCGATTTTCGGTTCTTGATAACAAGCATTACAGAGATGGTGAAAATACTCTCATAGAGCAACGGCTCCCTGAAATATTGGTTGATTTATACGAAGAATCGGAAAATGTTAAAATTCAACGCGAGGCTCGAGAAGCTGCTGCCAGAAAGGCTGAAGAAGAAAGAAAAGCCAAGGAAAGACGTCAGAAAATTTATAATGAAGAGGTCAAAAGGGTTATCGCTCTCGAAAACGAAGCTGAAGATTATGCTTTGGCTTGTAAAATTCGTGCATACGTATCTGCGGTGGAAGCTCAAAAGAACTTCGATGAAAATACACAAGAATGGGTTGAATGGGCAAAACAAAAAGCTGATTGGTATGATCCGTTAATTGCAAAAGAAGATGAGTTGCTTGGCCGGAGGGAACATAAACTAGATAAAGAACAAAAACAACTAAAAAAGAGACACTCATATTTTTGGTAATTGCTCTTAAATTTAGATTTAATTAAGAACAGCTATCCTAAAGAAACTAATTCCTTCGTTGACTTCCGTCTCTTTGCGTGGTAGTGTTTGTGTTACCAAAGGGGGTGACACAAATGGCAATGTACACATTAGAAGAAATTATGTATGGTGACAAGTACGGCATAGAAAGTGCAGTGGTTGCTGAAGTATTCAAGATGGTTCAACAAGGGATGACGGCAAAAGAAATTAAAGAAAAACTTGATATGCTCTATGTCAAGCAAACATTGCTTGCGACAAAAAAGATGAAAGATGAAGGCGATTGTATTTCGGATGACGAAATTACAATCGCCTTTTAATATGCCCAAAATGCAAATCATTGACAACTCTTATATATTTTATTGTTAGTGGTAAAATAAAACCATAAGGAGTTGATTCAAAAATGAGAAAAATCACAAACGAACTAATAACAAAATTTAAAGAATATTTGATTAACGAGGAAAAATCAGCGGCAACACTGGATAAGTATATCAGGGACATAACTGTATTTATGTATTGGTCAAATAGCCAAGAACTCAGTAAGAGCATTGTGCTTGAATACAAACAAGAAATAATAAAAAAATATGCACCGGCAAGTGTAAATTCAATTATATCTTCCCTTAACAGTTTCTTCGTATATAACGAGTGGTATGACCTAAAGGTAAAATCTATAAAAATTCAAAAACAGATTTTTGCTGATAAAGACAAGGAACTCACAAAGGCAGAATATGAAAGACTGCTCAAGGCTGCTAAAAGCAAGAATAACAAAAGACTGTATTATTTAATGCAGACAATTTGTTCATCTGGCTTGAGAGTATCTGAATTACGCTTTATAACAACCGATGCTGTAAGATGTGGGCAAGCAACAATAAATTGCAAAGGGAAAATGAGAATTGTTATATTACCAAAGCAGCTTTGTAAGATGCTGAAAGACTATATAAAAGAAAACTATATAAAAAGCGGTTCCGTGTTCGTAAGCAAAAACGGAAAGCCGCTTGATAGGTCAAATATATGGTCAGATATGAAAAAACTTTGTGAAAGTGCCGGAGTATCTAAAGATAAAGTATTTCCGCACAACCTTCGTCATTTGTTTGCACGCACCTACTACTCCATTCAAAAAGATGTCGTAAGACTCGCTGATATTCTTGGACATTCAAATGTAAATACTACAAGAATTTATACTATGGAAAGCGGAATTGTGCATCGTCAGCAAATACAAAAATTAGGATTGCTACTATGCTAAAATAAAAACACCACATAACTGAAATTATGTGGTAAATTTATATAAATTTACAGATAAAGTATACTACAAAACCAAGATAAAGTCAATGATTTGAGAAAAATACAATTTTATTCTACATATTTTATAAAAATAGATAACACTAAGAGACCAATTCGCAAAATGTCGCTAATTGGTCTAAAAATTGTTGCTAAAAAAATAATACATTTTTCTTACAACATATATTAATTAAATTTTTTCACCACATAATTTCAGTTATGTAGTGAATTTTGATAAAAGGAGTAATGTGTATGAAAAGGTTGTTAAGGATGTATTTTAGGAAAGATAATTTTAAGTTTATAATAAAATTTATGACTTCGTTTGCAGGCTTTATTATCACAAACTTTTCGCTTATACGGATTAATGACTTTATGAATCCATTTTCAATAATAATGTTGTTGATATGTG
>JAZNWH010000116.1:0-2571 GCA_045593265.1 Clostridia bacterium
ATATTTGTGTTTCTTTTAACTGAACCAGCTAACTTATTTTATATCACTCTTAAAAAACTTCTTCATGTACAACAAAAGAAGTACACCTAAAATCGGGAAAATAGCTGCGATCAGCATACCGACCTTAAATCCTACCTGCTCTGGAGACAAGGATAAACTGTTTCCAAAAGTCTGTGCCCATTCAGTGGCGGAAATTTTATCAACGATAATTCCCATTGTTTGAGGTGCAAATGAAGCGCCGAAGTCGCCACCTGCCGCCATCAAAGCATAAGCAGATACACCGACAGCAGGAATTTTTTCTTCCATAAGAATCAAAGTTCCTGGCCACAGCATTGATGTGCAAATACCAGTCAAAACACAGCCGACGAGAGAAAGAACTGCATTGGATGAGAATGCAACCAAAACATAGCAGGCAATAGCACCGAGCATACCCATCATTAGGACACGGGAGATGTTTTTACCAAACTTTGCATAAGCGCTCCGTGTAAGGGCAAGGAGCACTGCGAATAAGCACATACCGAAAAGATCACCCCACATTTTAGGAATGTAGAGCACATTTTCCGTATAAACGGAAATCCAGTTTGACATAGTGTTCTCGGCGCAGGCACCAAGAAAAATGCACGCCATGCAGAGGAAGATCCCCTTTGTTCTGTATGTGGATTTAATAGCTTTTTCTTCATTGTGGTCAACGTTCATATTCGGCAGTTTTGAGGTGAACAGCAGAATAGAAGCAATGACAGGGAGAGCCGCCCAGAAAAATGTCAGATACATCCAATACTCATTTCCAAGAAATTTAAGAAACAAGGTGCTAATCAGTACAACACCTACCAGACCGTACCCATAAAGAGAATGAAGAATACTCATATCCTTGTCGGGCGTTTCGGAGGGCAGTGCTGCAACGGTGGGGCTGATCAATACTTCGCCAAGCCCGGCAGCAACTGAGAAGAGAACCGTTCCAATAATAAGACCGGCATACGCATACTGAGGAAACAGTGTAGGGATCAGAGCATAAATGCACAAACCCGATGCGGTTACAAGTGGCATAATCCGGATTGTCTTGTGAATATTAAAATGCTTGCTGAAAAAGCTGAAAATCAAGTCAATTCCAAGTTGAGTACAGAAATTAACAAGAACCAGTGTTCCAAGCAAAGTATATGATATGCCATAGATTTCTCTGAATGTTGCAAATAATAACGGCGGCAAGCTGAATACCGATGACATTGCAAGATATGTAAAATAACAGGTAAATTTGGTTTTTTTATATTTGAGTTTTTCCATAATTCCTCTCCTCATTATTGACTTGTAATCCTATCTAATATATAATTATAATATCGATAATTTTATTTTTCTATGATAATTGTTTTTTATTTTTGGTAGTTTAGTGTCAATATAAGGAGAGACCGCTATGACTGAAGTTCAATTTTCCTTCAACGATACGATGAGAGAATTATTTGAATATACTGATCCTACATTCCCTTTAGTTGTATGGACGGGTAATTTTCGCAACTTCATTAATAAGAGTTTGGCATATCACTGGCATAATGAATTTGAGTATTGTGTTGTTTTATCCGGAATTGTAGGGTTCACAATCGAAGGGCACTATGTAGAAGCCAAACAAGGCGAAGCAATATTTGTTAATGCCAATGCCCTTCATTTTGCCACACAGGTTAGCCAAAATAACGCCAAAGTGTATACAGTTAGTTTTTTGCCTACTATATTTGCAAACGCTGAAGGAAATACAATTTATCGAAGATTTTTTCTTCCGGTGTTACAGTCTCCTGTTAAGAGTTTTCTAATAACGGATTCTCAAAAAAACAGCAAAGATATTTTGAAGTATTTAACAAAAATATTCATAGAACATAGCAAACAAAATTATGATTATGAACTAAAATGTATTGACTATATTAGCAATATTTGGCGCTCGACTTTGGCATATCTTCAAGAAAACAAGGATACGCTTTCATTACAAAATATAGATCAGGAAGATGAGAGAAAGGCAAAAATTATACTAAATTATATTCACAATCATTATAATGAAGATATAAAAATTGATGAGATTGCTAAGTATGCAAAAGCAAGCCGAAGTGGATGCTTTCGTTGTTTTCGCCAATACACAAGCAAAACTCCTATTGAGTATTTAACTGAATATCGTTTATCACGAGCTATACATTTAATGGTACAAACCGACAAATCAATGACACAAATTGCCTCAGAGTGTGGATTTTCTGATTCAAGTTACTTTGGAAAAATATTTTTACGAAAGTATAAAATGACACCACTTCAATATAAAAAATGGATGCGTTCCGAAGCAATAGACAATCCATTCAATCAATTTGCGTTTTGAATTGTTTTTGTAAAAGCTACAAATAAAAAATTAGCGGCAGAGAGGTGTTAATCTCCCTGCCGCCGTGCTTCGGTTAGTTATAAATTATATCGTGATTTATAATTTCTTTGGCTCTGCTATGGATAATAATTGTACACAAAATAATAATGATAATAAAAATAATAGCAGACAATGAAAACCATTATCTGCTATTATAGATAAACTGTATTAAGTTGGTGTTATTCCCA
>JAZNWH010000117.1:0-8934 GCA_045593265.1 Clostridia bacterium
GTAATAAGTTTGTTTAGTATGTTTGTATAACTTCCTTTTAATTTCGGCATGATAATTCCTCCTGTTTTGTAATTAAAAAAGCCGCATCATTTCGATACGACTGATTTGTTTTATTAAATTCATTCTTAATTCCACTGTGCAATTCTGCTGAATGAAATTGGCATAAAAAATCGGGAGTTTTTATGACTTATATCAGTCAAAACCCCTGATTTTATGCGGTTTTTGAATTTTCACCGAAGGGACGCTATCATCAGGTCCATGTGAAAGCAATTTCATGGAGGTTCAAGTCCGTGAACCCTTTTTAAGGGAGTAACAAAAAACGGCTTGTGTAAATGCTAACAACTTAAAATTTAATATATGCGGACGTGGCGGAATTGGCAGACGCGCATGGTTCAGGTCCATGTGCTCGCAAGAGCATAGGAGTTCAAGTCCGTGAACCCTTTTTAAGGGCGTAATCAAAAACGGCTTGTGTAAATGCTAAAAACTAAAAATTTAATATACGCGGACGTGGCGGAATTGGCAGACGCGCATGGTTCAGGTCCATGTGCTCGCAAGAGCATAGGAGTTCAAGTCTCCTCGCCCGCACCACCCTAATAGAGCTTAGCATAAAATGCTAAGCTCTATATTTACTTATTGAAAAAATATGTTTATTGTTGTATAATACCATCAGTTAAAATTAATGTGTTATGAGGATACTAAAATGTATATGATTTATGATAAAATGCGTTCGGAAGTAGCATCGCTATGGTATGTGTCAACTAATCGCGAAGGTGAAAACGCTTTAATAATTAAAGCTCCAACTCCAGCAATAAAAGCATTAATAGTTGGATGCCATATGCAATTAATATTTGGAAAAAAAGATTCTTATTTGTGTATTGGAGCAAGAATCAGTGATATGCCTGACACACCAGTCCTTATCTCAAGAGCGCAAATTGAACTTCAAGAACACCATTCTCTAATTAGCTTAATGAAAAATAAGAAATTCAATATTTTTCTATATAACGAAATGGACATATGTGTAGCTTCAGCTTCAGCCGAAATTGCAAGCGATGAGTCTTTAGCCTTTTTAGAGTTTATTCATGAGAACACATCATTTTATGTTGGCAAACTCGATGATAATGTTTCGCATGCTGTTGATTGCTTTGATTTTTCAATTGATAATACTCGTCTTTTTCCTGACGCTCATAAAATACCAATAATCGAAATTTGTCCTATCATTAAATCATGGGATACAAACAATATTTATTTTTTACATGATGATTCTTGTTATGATATAAATATTTCGAATGAAGACGAAGGAGCTAACTTTGAAAAAACAATTTGGGCGTCATTAAAATCTGTATTTCCCTCAACTTTACATAAAAGTCCCGAGGTAGAGTGTGGAAAGAAAAAACGTGAATTTACTGATATTTTTGCATATTATGAATATGGTAGTTTCATAATTGAAGCAAAAGATTTGTCGGTTATACAGGCGGGTTATAATAAAAATGAATTAAAACGAGTTTCTAGAATACAAAAACAAGTCGATAAAGCAATCAAGCAACTTATAGGAGCAATAAAGAACTTTAAACAAGGCGCTCGCTTATTAGATGCAAATGGTAATGAAATAAGTGTTGACAGAAGCATACCGCCACATTGCATTGTTTTAATTACAGAATTAATGACATCTGGAAATTGGGATGCAATAACGGAACAATTATTAAATGCAATAGATGAAACGGGAGCATATTTTCATATTCTTGATTTAAGAGAGTTTATAACATTGTTAAAGCAAAGCTCTGGAGATCCAAAACTTATTGATTACAATTTAATGCAAAGGTGTAAGCTATGTATGGAAAAGAAGAGTATACTAGTTAGGGGAATATAATGTATAATTTAAGAGGTACGCATGCAATATTGCATGCGTACCTCTTAAATTAATAAAAGTTATTCACCATGAGAAAAATTACTAGCAAGAGCTATGATTTCTCGTGCGTTAGTTACTTCTGTAGTACTACTGCATTTGCGTACAAACACACGATCCTCTATAAAGGATATCTCTTTTTGCGGTGGAATAATGATGACAACGACAGAAAGTCCGTGATATGTTATAATGTCAATGTTGGTAAGAACAGACAATTTAAGTGCTTGCGATAGGTTAGAATGATCAATTATATCTTTAATTTGTGCACAATATTGATCCACAGATATTTTCAGCACTTTTGCCTCTCTTTCTATTCCAACAATATAATGGTCAGCAAGCTTTAATGGTTTTATACTATCCAATGCATTAATACGGTTAGCATCCGAATCTTTATCGGCAATACCTATCAACAAATATGCTGGCTCCATAAAATTTGCATTTGCCATTCCGCAGATGGTTTCAAGAATTTGATTGTTTAAATCCTTATCCTTTTTGCGGTCATCAGACAACCGCAAAAGTCCTTGCTTAAATTCATATTTTGCCGTCTCAACTTTAGCATCACTTAGAATATTTTTTAGCATCCCTATTTTTTGCGACTCTTCTCCGTCAAAGCAGTTCAGTCGAATTAAGTATTTAGCGTATTCATGCAACGAATCATATTGACATTTGTGAGTTTGGTTACTAGGTTTAAGAGAATTTATATTATTAAATACTCCAATTAATAAATCTGGTGAGTCCATATTTTTTTGTTCAATTATAATGACATCATATAAAGCCATAAATATGATATAAAAGCCTTCTTTAGACAAGTAGTCAACATTAAATGTTGTCGCTCTTAATAAATCAAACACAGATTTTATTTGCTTAATTAATTCTTTTGTTAATTTGTAAATAATGTTTGAAGAATTTAAACCATTCCCACTATATGCTTCATTTAATAAAGCGTCATTGGGTTGCAGATGTTTATCAAACATAGCAGACAAAATAATTCTTGCAATCAGTTCCTCATCTTGCATTTTAAGAAGTTGTTGCTTAGTGAGGATTCCTAAACGGTTCCAAATACTACATAAAAAGGCTTGTTCAGAAGATTCACTATTTGTTATGTTTCTTCTGTCAGGAAATATCTCCATGGCTAATTCACTTACTATGTTAGAGAAATTATTTTTCATCTCAGCATGTCGAAGTTCCTGAGGTGTCAACGGCTCTCCAGCAGTATTAATTAACTGAAAAATCTCAACTACCTGTTCGGCATCAAGTAATTCATCTATTATGTAAAACCGAAGAGGGTAATTTAAAAATTCTTGTTGAGCTTTCTCATCTAATGCTTGATCATCTTTCGTTATCTTAAATCCATTTTCTATAAAGAAATATATAGTTTTTATCCTTTGCTGACCATCAATAATATCGTAGCAATTTGAGTCTTTAGATTCAGCAAGAACCATTTGTCCAATATAATGCCCTTTCAATATGCTATCAATCAAAAGAGTTTGTTGTTCTATATTCCAAACATAATTTCGTTGATATGATGGAACTTTTAATTGACTTTGCTTCATCATATCATATATATCTTTTATAATAATTGTCTTTTGCTCTCCCACCATAATGTTCCTCTATTCACAAGTTTATCGTTTGTATTATTATATCATGTTTTACAGAAAAATACAATAATAGCACTATAAACAGAAAAGTTGCATCTGTAGGTTTACAATTGATGTATTACACTACACCTTGTAAATTAATAGTTTGGTTGCTTTTTATAAAGATTTATGTTATAATATTATAGAGGTGGTTTAATTGAATAAAGAGGAAAAGGTAATCCCATTTGACGGTAATTCGATTTCTTTACTTTTAGATGTCGCTAAACATGAATATGAGAATGAACACAATCGCACTTCTGTGATTGACACAAAAACAAGTATTGCGTTGCCCATAATTTCGGCATATTTTTTAGCATTAGCACAAATGAATGACTATAAAACAATATTTGCTGTAAAGATCTCGTCATATATTGATTGCATTATGCCTACGCTATTATTTATATGCTATAGTGCGAGTTTAATTTTAGCACTTCTTTCTGTTATTGATATGGTTAGGGTGATAACTACAAGAGCGTATAATACAATCAAACCTGCTGATTTATATGATGAGGATTTTTTAAAGTTTGACAGCAAAGTCATATCTATTGAACTTATTACACTTTACATAGATGCAACAGTAAGAAATAAAGGCGAAAACGATGCTCGTATTCCTTTGTATAGGAACGGCTGGTTATTAACAACCATTTCCATTATTTTATTTGTTGTATACATTATAATTAAAAATTATATTTCATAGAAAGGGTGTTTTAAATGTCAGATAAAGCAAATGAAATATTAAAATCACTACAAAATGGATCTCTACCTAATTTAAAAACTAACACCAATTCAACAAATGCAGGTGTTGATACCTCGCAACGCGGTATAGATAGAACTACTTTTGGTCTTCAAACACTTAATGAGGGGGCAAACTCAAACAAAAAATAAGGCAGGAATCCCCTGCCTTATTTTTTATGCATTTTCTCTCTATTAAGCTCTATACATAAGTCACGAAAAACAATGTTTTAATTATGGTTTCGAAACTCTAAATATTATTTAAAATAGATATTTAAACGAAACCATATCCCTTGCAGCTTTTGCACATCCCTCATAGCCACCATATATAGTCGATGCATTGATATTCATAGCTTCTAATTCATATAACGCTACTCTAAAATCAGATGCTGGTATGGTAAGTTTATATAGTGCTTCATCCACATAAATTTTACTGTCTTTACAAAATTTCACAAATCCATCGACAGAGTTTGCCGGACTATCTAACAAGGTAAAACATCCTAATTGTTTCTTTTGATGTTCGTTTTCATTAACAAGGTGTTCTTGTATAGTCATACCCGAAAAATTATTAAATATAGGATGATTCCTTCTTAATGCCCAGATAGCAACTTTATCATCAATTGACAAACTTGAAGAAAATGCAAAATAAGCGGCAACAAATGGGCTACTTGACCAATCTAATAATCTTGTTGGCACTCCGTAATGTTGAGCAATACTTCTTTTTTCTATATCATTCATGTTTGAAATTTTTGTGCCTGGGATATTTCGTTTACAACTATTTTCAAAAATTTCAATCAATTCTTTTTCTGCATTTTTTCTATCTTCAAAGTTTAATGCAGAGTATGTTCTATCAAAACTTGATACTAATTCCCATTCCGCATTGCCTTGTCCTCTAAATATAAAAATATCGGGTTCGAAACTATCTTTATCAAATAAATCCGAACAATAGTCATGCTTAAATGCTTTCCAAGAATCATAAGTAATGGTTGTATAACTCATGTATTGATACCCTCCTTTAAATTTAACCCAATTTTTATAGAAACACATGACTTGACATAGTATGATTTTTTTCCTTCGGGCAACAATGTATCCTCCTGGAATTGCTGTGCATAAAAACATATTTTTTCTGCCTCATTTAGAAAACCTAAGATGCCATTATGCCAAAGTAAATCTACCAAATGCACATCAACTTCAAATTCTTCTTTAGCTAATTCATTGAATTTGGTTAACTCTGTCCATGTTAGAACAGGGGACTTCAATGTTTTTAAAAAATTTAATAGCTTTGTGTACATGCTTTTTTTATAAAACTTGTCCATTAAATAAAATTCTGAATATTCATCTTTAGCCGATCCAGATGGGAGGCAATTTGCTATAATGTTTTTTGCACTAATCGTTATCATTTCAGCACCAAATAATTTACTGCTGCTCAATATGATGTCTTTGACCCACTCGTGTATATCCATGTTTGAATCTATGCTGTACTCTTTTTTTAATTCAGCAAGTTTATTGCATACTATAATAACATCTCTAGGTGTAAATCGAGTATGTCTCAACAAAAAACTCATAACATCTTCATCTTTACCAAATTCGTTAATAATCTCCTTGATACCTAGCCAAGAATAAATACTTTTTTCTTCATTGTGACTTACGAAATAACAAGCATTTAACTTTTCTATCTTTTGATTTAAAAAGGCTTTTATATTGCTTTCTTTCCAATCTAATATAAAAATATGTGTTTCATTTATAAATTTACTTGCGTGTTCACTTCTTAATATATTAGTAAAAACATTATCTCTCAAACTCATGATAATGTGCAACTTTTCACCCAAACTATTTTCTTGCAACAAAGACATTACTGTGTAAAAAAGTCCTTTTTGACAAGCAAGCCATTGCATTGGAGCGTGTTCATATTCAATGTCTATCGAATCTAAAAACATATATACTGTAGGCGAATTTCTTAAAATAGTATGCAATGTATTTTCTATGTATATAAAATCTGTACTATGGATAAGATTATTAATTTTATTTTTAGTATCCATAGTTTTCATAATAGCCGAAAACATTTGATAAACACTACAAGAACATTTTAATAATAATCTATGCTTTTCTAACATTTCCTTTAGTGTGGTATTAACATCTTTACTTGAATACTCCTTAAGCTTATCATCATATAGAAATTTATGAGCGAGTGTAGCCAGTATTGCCGTTTTCCATAGCTGAGTCCACTTTTCGCTCAAGGCATTTTTTTCGAAATGATCACAAAACAAAATTACCCACTCTGTACAATTAAGATTTTTATCGATACGTTCATCCACATAAATTCCTGTATGGTTTTCTTCTAATTCTTTTTTTAATATAGACTGTATTTTTCGCAAATAGACCGTTTTCCCAGAGCCTTTTGAACCAACTATAACACGCTTATTAAGTAGTTCATCACTATTATTTGTAATCTGCATTCCGAATGGAAAATCTGTTATAAAAGAATATTCAATTTCCTTTAAATCTGCACGTGCTCCATCTGGATTACCAAAAGGATTTTGTTTATACAATTATACCACCACCTTCGCAAAATTAAATATTTCAAAATACAATATATTACAAAAATCGCAATCTAATAAAATACAAAACGCAAAAAATGTAAAAAAATACTATTTTTTATTTATTATATCACTAATTGTTAGAAATATCAATATGTGGGTTTATAAAATATTTATTTATAACTTTTCTTAGTAGACTTTTAGAAACTTGTGTGGTATTGTTTGTGGTTGAATAAGGAGGTAGCGCAAATCATTGACAACTCTTATATATTTTATCGTTGGTGGTAAAATAAAACCAAAGGAGTTGATTCAAAGTGAGAAAAATCACAATCGAACTAATACAAAGGTTTAAGGCACATTTAATTAACGAGGAGAAGTCCTCCTCTACCTTAGAAAAGTATATTCGTGACATAACAGTATTCATGGAATGGTGCAAAGAAACAGAATTGAGTAAAAGTGTTGTGCTTGAATACAAGCAAGATATAGTAGAAAAATATGCTCCGGCAAGTGTAAATTCTATACTTTCATCACTTAACAGTTTCTTCTCATATAACGAATGGTATGACCTAAAGGTAAAGGCTCTTAAAATCCAAAGGCAGATATTTTCAACCAAGGATAAGGAGCTGACAAAGATTGAATATGAAAGACTGCTAGTTGCTGCAAAGCAAAAGAAAAACCAAAGGTTATATTACCTCATGCAAACCATATGTGCAACAGGTATCCGTGTATCAGAACTTAAAGCTATAACGGTTTCTGCTGTCAATTCTGGACAGGCATCAATTAACTGTAAGGGTAAGATGAGAATAGTTATTTTACCAAACCAACTTTGCAAAATGCTGAAAGACTATATAAAAGAAAACAATATAAAAAGCGGCTCCGTATTTGTAAGCAAAAACGGAAAACCACTTGATAGAAGCAATATATGGTCTGATATGAAAAAGCTATGTGAAAGTGCAGGAGTATCAAAAGATAAAGTATTCCCTCACAATCTACGCCACTTGTTTGCTCGCACCTACTACTCCATTCAAAAAGATGTCGTAAGACTTGCTGATATTCTTGGACACTCAAATGTGAACACCACACGAATATACACAATGGAAACAGGAGAAATCCACAGACAGCAAATCCAAAAGCTTGGGCTTTTACGGTGCTGAAAATAAAAATACCACATAATTCTCATTATGTGGTAACCAATATGCAAAATAACACATTAATTATACTAAAAAAATCGAATTATGTCAATGATTTGTGACAATAAATCCTTAATTTATACATATTAACTAAATGCACGCACAATGTTTAGACCAATGAACAATAAATCACCTCATTGGTCTGAAAGTCCTTTGTTTTAAAGCTAATGTATTCTTTGTTTTGTATTTTTATTATAGACTTGTACCACATAATGAGAATTATGTGGTGAATGGAAAATGAATACCTGAGTTTACAAACTACGGAGCGGCTATGTACGGATATTTAAAATATAAAAACGGTAATAAAGTTGATAAAGTATCAAGGATGTATAAGTGCTATTATTGCAGCCTTTGCCATGCACTCAAAAAAAATTATGGGCTACTAGCCACATCGCTATTGAGTTATGATTTAGTATTTGCTGCTATCAGTTTGTCATCTAAAGAGATTTTTACAGATAACAAGCCTTTATGTTGTTTGTACAAAAGAAAAAAGAAAATAGATGCAGATTATAGCTCAGACTATTGGAGGGGGTTATCTACCTCTTGCGTTGCATTGGCCTATTCTAAACTATTAGACAACTATTTAGACAAGCCGACTGCTCTCTCTAAATTTCTCTTTTACTTTACGAAATTTTTATCACGGAAAGCAATAAAAAATAATCCAAGCGTTTTTTCTTTTCTTGACAAAGCCATGAGGGAGCTTAAAGCAGCAGAAGACAACAATCAGGGCTTTGAAGTTCAAAGTGAATTATCAGGAAAAATGATTTCATCCGCACTATGCGATTATAGTGATGTAAAATTTGATGATTCTAACAAAAACTTTTTAGATGCAATCTCAAAATGGCTTTGTTTTGTTGATGCAATAGATGATTATGAAAAGGATCGAAAAAAGAAATCATATAACCCTCTTTTCGCACTGTGGAATAACACAGAAG
>JAZNWH010000118.1:0-22698 GCA_045593265.1 Clostridia bacterium
TGAATTAAACCCGCTATGATATTCTTTTTCCCTTCACTCATTTTTTCTCTTCTTCGTCTTGCCATAAAAAATTCCTCCTATGATATTTTTATTCTATCATAGAAGGAATCTTTTTTACAGACTTTTTTTCACACTCTCTAAAATATTGTTTCAGGACGTTTCAATAACTTATGTATAAAAAACTGTAACGGTTAAACCGTTACAGTTTTTTATATTTTATAATTTTACAGGAGCACCTGTTGAAATACTTTCATAAACAGCATTCATAACTTCAATTGTTTTCTTATGCCATTTTAAGTTTATAAGAGGTGTTTTATTATTTCTTATATTATCGTAAAATTCATCAATTAAGCCGACCCATTCATCAAAATAAGTATACTGGACAGTATATCTGTCATTAGGACAGCCATTATGATAAACATTTGGACCAAAGCAATCAGCCATAACAGTTCCGTTTTCACCATTTAAAGTGATATTAACTTCCATTCTTTTTGGAAAAACTTCCCAACCGGGAGCGGGAACAGGAATTCTTTCTTCCATTTTTGACCAGGATGGGTCAAGGGAGAAAACAACGCCATTTTTCATTTTACCTATAACTGAGAGCATATCTTCTTCAATAAGGTCAGGGCGAATATTTGGTGCAACCTCTGCATAAACAGTATCAAAATCGCTGTTAGTCATATGCCTTATCATATCAAAAATGTGTGGATGGTCGCAAAGGGCACCTCCACGGAAACGACTGTCTCCATCTTTAATCTGAACACGCTTTCCATAGCTTTTTTCTGGAATACCCTGCCATGGGAATGCCCATACGGGAGAAAGTGTGATATTTGTAGCATTGAATGAACGTATTTCTCCAATCTCTTTATTTTTAACTATTTCTTTTAGTCTCGAGATAACAGGATTATAATGCATTTCAAGTTCTATCTGGCATATTAGATTGTTCTTTTCTACAATTTCAATCATTTCATCATATTCATTCATATCAAATGTAGGAATTTTCATGGAAAGAATATGTATTCCTCTTTCAGCACAAAGCTTCATTTGTCTGAGATGATCAGAATTTTCACTTGCAAGAACAACAGCTTCAATTTCAGGATGTGCATCGAGCATTTCTGTTTCACTGTCATAGCAGGGGATACCATCAACACTATTTAAAAATATTTCTTTAACTGTATCGTTAGCTGTTGAAACAGCAACCCAGTCAAGTTTTGGATTTTCTTTAAGTACCTGATAATATTTTCTTGTGTGTCCGTGGGTCATACTCATCATAGCAATTTTTAATGGTTTCATTATAACACCACCCTTTCTGAATTTTGAACAGATTTTTCAGTTGCTTCAATTAATTTTTTAAGCTTAATATCACTTTCAAGATTATCTGCATAATTTGTGTTTTGTGCAAGTGAAAAAGCACTTCTTACAATTGCGATTTCTTCAATAGAAAGACCGTAAAGCTCAAAATCCACATCAGTATATTTTTTGTTTTCATTACCATAAACGTATATTGAATCCTGTTTAAGCTGTGCATCTACAACTACATCACAAGCAATTCCTCTTTGAGATATTATTTCGTGTTTTTCTACAGGTCTTTCTCCCTTTTTCAAAGTAGAAGATATTTCAATAGTGCAAACGATACCTGATTTTGTAGTAGCTATAACATTTAAAACATTTAAATTTCTCATAGCAGTAACCTGAACTATTTCTTCATTTAAAATCCACTGACATAAATCGAATTCACGATACAAAGCTTCATATAAATCTTTATTTTTTTCAATAATTCTTGCTACTCTTATTACACTTATTCCGACTAAAGTGCCTCCTAAAGCGATGTTTTTAAGTTCAATAAATTGTCTTTGACATCTGTGGGAAAGGAGGGGGATGTCTTTTGAATCAATAGTAGCTGTGTTTTCATTCTTTAATGCTATCTTGTTTTCAACCTGGTATTTTTCAAGAAGAAAATCAAGTTTTTCCTGTAATTTTACCATAATTATAAACTCCTTATCATTATTATAACATTTTTATTCTTGGTTTATATTTTTCAAGATATTTTGCATTCTTTTCATCGCCACCGGGGGTGTTTGCGCTTGACCATACAGGTGGAGTAATTCCTCTGTCAATACATTGTTTAACAGTTTCAATTTCAAGAAGATGTGCTATATAAAAATCAATTATATTTGAGACAGGGGCGATTGGGGTATCAAGTCCAGGGACATTTACAACAGCATCTCCTACAGGATTAAAATCATCAATACATACATCAGCATAATCAAATAAATTCTTTTTGTTAGGATGTCTGATGAAATGGTCTTCAGGCATTTCTTTCTGCCAGTAAGAACTTGAAACAGCAATTATTTTAACACCATTTTTCTTAGCTTCTTCAGCAGCATCTATGGTTGCAGGATTAATGCCTATGTTATGGAAAATAATAAGAACATCGTCCTTTTTAAGGTCATAATATTTAATAATGGAACTTCCGTAATTAACAGTTCTTTCAAGTTCAAGATATTTCAGTGCCTGATTAAAAACAGAAAGACCTGTTTCCATAATAGGATTTATGTTAGAAAGTCCACCGGCTCTGAAAAACATTTCACCCATACAAAGTGTTGTGTGACCTCCACCACCATATACACTTATAAGTCTATCGTTTTCAATAGCATCAGTCATAAGTGATGCTGCTTTTTTTATGTTTTCTTCTTGAGTTTCATTTACTATTTGAAAATTTTTAATCAAAGATTCAAAATAACCAAAGTCATTCATTTTTCATTCTCCTTTCTATTTCTTCTCTTGTGGGGATAGAGTCTATTACATATTTTTTAGAGACACTTAAACCGGCTGCAACTGCAGCTCTTGCACAAGATGCGTATAAATCAAGTCCTTCGGCAACACCAACAGATAATACACCACAAAATGTATCGCCTGCACCTGTTGTATCAACGACATTTGTATTAATTGCCGGAATTTGCATATCATTTACAAGGCATCCTTTTGAACCTAATGTGATAACACAGTTTTTAAAATCATCTATGTCTATAAAATCCTTTTCTTGTTCATTAGGAACTATAATAAATATTTTATCAGCCAATTCTTTCTTAATATATCGTGATGGGGCAGGATTAAGTATCACTTTTACATTATTCTCAAAAGCTATGTTTATAGCTTTTTCATTAACTTCTTCCGGAACTTCATTTTGCAGAAGTAGTACATCAGCATTTTTAATTTCATTATAAAATACATCCACGTCTTCGGGGGTGAGTTCCGCACCTCTGAAAACAGTTACTCTGTTTTCACC
This sequence comes from Clostridia bacterium, assembly GCA_045593265.1. Lineage (GTDB taxonomy): Bacteria > Bacillota > Clostridia > RGIG6154 > RGIG6154 > RGIG8497. Next base: position 3,290 of record JAZNWH010000118.1, read on the forward strand.
GGCTTTATCAGTGAGAATGAATGCACTCGTGGTATTTTTTGTAGGTTTATTTATCCAAAATCCTTTAATGTTGTTAGTTTTAGTAAAAGTATGACATTCATCGGAGCAATCGTCTCCAACTGCTCCTAAAAATGAAACTTTTGCTCCCATTCTTGACGCAGCTACAGCTTGATTTATACCTTTACCCCCAAGCTCACAAAAAATACTATCAGCTCTTAGTGTTTCTCCATTTTGATGGAAGTGGTCTACGTTCATAAATGTAGATTTACCACAAATTCCGATTACTGCAATTTTAGGCATAATACATTAACCTCTCTTACAGATGTTTAATTTTGGGTAAAAATTCTTTAATTATTTTTTTATTATACTCAGTGCCACCTTCAACATTTCCACTCATATATACAGGAACCCTGAAACCATCGTCAGCAGCAATTTTTGATGCCTCAAGAATGATTGATTGAAGTATAAATGAGCTTGCAGCAGTAGAAATGCTACCCATTGCAGTGTCAATGCCATCTATATTGATTACAGCATCTCCATGAGGTACACAGTTGTCAATAAACAAATCACATTCTTCGTAAAGTAAAGGCATATTTTTCTTATCATCAAAATATGACGATGAAACAATAGCAATAGTTTTTATACCTTTCTTTACAGCTTCTTTTGCCATTTCCACAGGAACAGCGTTTTTTCCTGATGTGGATACTACGTAAAGTATGTCGCTTTCTTTTAAACAATATCTATCAAAGATGCTTTCTGCTAAGCCATTCATTTTTTCCATTTTGCTGCTTTTGGCTGCACCATTATGTAGCATTAAATCAGTATCTAAAATGGCACTTACATTTGCAAGACCGCCTGAACGATAAAAACAATCAAGAGCAATTAGGTGTGAATGTCCACAACCAAATATGTAGATAATGCCGTCATTTTTTATTACATCAGAAGTGATTTCCGCTGCACTCATAATTTTATTTTTTTGCGTATCTTTAATTTTTGCAAGAGTTTTTGTTATTTCATTAAAGTATTTTTCGGTAATCATTTTTTTAGAACCCTTTTATAATTTCTGCCGATGTTGTCCCATAATTCAATCGGGTCTTTTGCTGCAACGATTGTACCATATCCACCACGATAAGTCCATGTAGCAAGTCTGTCAACACCTAATTCTTCGTACATATCGACAACTTTGTCAATCTGCTTGAAATCGTCAGGACGTTTATTATATCCCATAAGCCATCTTTCTGATTGCTTTCCGTATTTTTTTGCCATAGCAACCGTTCTTTCTGTGATTTCTCTGAAAAAGCTTTCTGGCAGAGACCAATTGATGATAGTTGTTGAAAATACATCGAAGTATGGACATGATGCTACCATATCCCAATTATCATATCCTCTTAACTCAGTAACATAGTATGAATTTAAAGTTGCGTGTACACAACATGTAATTTCAAGATTTGGATTGATTTCCTTTAATGTTTTTGATGTATCAGACAGTGTGAATAATGCTTCTCTCCATCTGAACTGCTTAACATCGTCATTCATAAACTTTGGCATTTCGTATCCATAGTATTCTTCGAATTTTTTCATACATTCAGGACAGCGACATGCCCAGTCGTCGCCGGCACCGCCTGTAATTGATGCATATGATTTTGGATAAGCATAATGAGGCTCATCCCAGAAAAAGCCATCAACCTCTGTTTCAGTAGCAAGTTTTACACAAAGTCTTTTGAAATAATCTCTGAAAGAATTTGTGTTAAAGCATGCAGCATTCAAAATTTCACCGGTATAAGCAGAAACCTGTCTGTGATGAATATTATTTTGCAAGAACAAACTTACCTGTTCACCACCGAAATATTTACCGATACCCCATGTGTCAGCAAGGACACGAAGTCCCATATCGTGAGCAAGCTTTACAATATTATTGATATTAGGGAACCAGAAGTCCATATCAAATTCTGTGATAGCAAGAATAACAGTATCACAACCGTGTTCAATCATTTCCTTAAAATCTTCTTTTGCGTGTTCAACATAGTTAAATCCGTAATAGCTTACTGCGGTATGTTTTATAGACATAATCATTCCTCCATTATTATTTAATTAATTTTATTATAGATTATAATAATTGTATAGTAAACTCATATTTCATAATCATTTGGTGGATATTTCATAACTTGACTGACAACGTAATTCGTGTTATATTAAGAGTAAATGAGGTGATAATATTGATTTTTAGTAACAATCCCTATATGTTCCGAATTTTATCTGTTCATGAACTTTCCTGGGGTGAAAGTGTGCGATATGCAGATGATAGAGATTTTCATGCATTATCTTTCAGAATTAAAGGAAGTGCAGAATTTGAAAGTGGAGGGAATGTGTGGAAAGCTGATAGTAACAGTATAAGCTTTGTCCCTGAAAAATTTCACTATAAGCACAAACATGGTGCAGAACACCTTTATGTAATTCATTTTAAAACAGACAGAGAAATGAAAAATGAAGAAATATTTACTTACCTTCCTAAGACGCCGCAACTTTACAACAGCCTTTTTAAAAAGATATTTGATATCTGGACAAATAAAAAGAGTGGATATTATTATTCTGCTACTTCTGTATTTTATATGATATTGGAAAATATGGAAAATGATTTGATCGCAACTAAGCTTAAGGATGCTGATAAAATGACCAGAGTGATTGAGTATCTTCATGATAATTTTACAGACAATATGCTTTCAGTGGCATATCTTGCGAATTTGTTTGGAACGAGCGAAACTTATTTTCGTAAAGTTTTTAAAAATGTGTACAAAATAACACCTTTAAAATATATTAATAATCTAAGGTGCGAATATGCTTTGGAATTACTGCGTTCTGGATATTTTTCTGTAAGTCAGGTTGCTGAAAAAAGTGGTTTCTCTGATGCAAAATATCTTTCTCGTATAATAAAAAATAAAACATCAAAGACACCATCTGAATACAAATAAATAAATTTAAAAGGATACCAAGTATTGTTCTTGGTATCCTTTTTATAAAATAACTCTATTTTATTAATGTTTAACTTTTTCAAAGATTTTATAAAGAATAATTCCAACAATCAGACCTGCAAAACCTTGTATGCTGTTGGGAATAATGTTAACAAGAGAGGGAATGAAACCATACAAAAATCCTTCAAATATGAAATAACCTGAAATCATTATTACTTCTGCAATAATTGCACTGATTACTTTGGATATATTTTGGCTAGTTTTATTGTTTAAATATTTAAAAATTAAACATGCTGATAACGCCATAATTCCTTTTATTAAAAATGTCGCAGGTGCGTAAGTTGCATATCCGGAAAATAAATCTGCAAGTGAAGAGCCTATACCTGCAGCAAGGAAACCATATAAAGGAGACAATAGCCATCCGGAAAGCAGAACAACACCATCACCTAAATTTATATATCCTTTCAAAGGAGAAGGTATTTTTATAATTATTGTAGCAATACAGGTTAGTGCAGCAAGCAATGAGGAGATTACTATCTTATGTGTTTTATTTTTCATTGTTATATTCCTTTCTATTATTGTTTTAAAATGAGATTCTTCTTATCTTTTGTTGAATTTCTTCCATACAGGTATAGTTAATACGCAGAAAATTATAGAAATAATGCCCATTATACTCCATGAAAGTATTGTTCCCGACCAACCAAATTTATCAGCTAGATAACCATAACCGAAGTTTGATGCAACTGCGCCAAAAGATCCAGCTGCATTCAATATTCCAGCAACACTTCCCGAGCGATTGTATTTATTAAAAAATGATGGTACTACTACATTTATTAATTGATTTCCACAATACATAATAGTTGTTGAAAAGATAAGTAATAGAACAATAGCTAAAAGAGATATTTTGCCGATTAATAGCATTAATAATGTAGCTGGAAGGCAAATAATAAAGCAAGCATTTAAAGCTGAGATTGGATTTTTAAAATACTTTGGATATATGTAGTTTGCCAAAAATACACCACTCAAATTTATAATCATAAGGATAGTAGTAAGCGCTGTTGCGAAGCTTGGAGAAATTCCATATGATTGTACCATGAGTGTAGGCGCCCAGGATTTGATTCCCAAATCAAGTGCAGTACGTATAAAACCAGGGACAAGAAGTAACATAATCCCACTTATTGCAAGAAGTCTTGTATATGGAATTTCGATTGCATCAGATGTTTGATGCATTTTTGAATCATATTTTGTATTTATAGTGCTTTCATGTGATAGTATCTTTGAAGCTTTTGCACCTGATGTAATCCAAAAATAGAGTGTTATTGCTAAAACTATACTGTTCATAATAAAAATTACACGCCAGCTTGTACAGCTGAGAATTATGGATGCTGTGAAGTAATTCATTAAGTTTCCGAAGCAGTAAGAAAAAGAAATAATTGTCATAGCTTTGCCACGATGATCATCAAGAACATATTCAGCTATAATTTTAATAACACATGGCCATGCTGCAAATTGTAACAGACCACAAGCAGACCATATAATAAGAATAGATATAAATGTATTGGCAAAAGCCATTCCTAATGTTGATAGTACTGCTCCTAAAAGTCCTATTGTAAGTAGCGTTATAGGAGATGTTTTATCTATAAGCTTAGCCCCGAAAAGCTGTGCAACGCCATAAAGAAAATAGAAAGATGCATTAATAATTCCTGCTTGGGAATTGGTAAAAATACCATCGTGAATAATAGCTGCCATAGATGATGAAAAAGCAGTTTTGCTCATACTGAGAATGGAGTAAACCAAAAAACACAGCCACAGCAAGGTTAAACTTGATTTGATAGTAGAAGATGAATTTTTCATAATATATATGCCTCTCTAAAATAATCAAGGGTATTATACATCAAATTTATTATGTTTGCAATACAAAATACATATTTTTTTGTAATAAAGCATTGTAATAATTAAAATTTTGTGTTAAAATATTAGAAGTATGACGATGGAGGGATTTTATGAAATATTCTGAACAGTTCAAATCAAGAAAAGAAGTATTACAAAACAAAACAGTATGTGTTGGTTTTGATGGTTTTATAGATTATGTTATTCGTCCTGTAAAAACCCGTGAAGATGAGAATAACTGTACATATTTTCCAACAATTGGACAGTTTGGTGAAAAGATTACAAGTCTTGCAGGTATAAGTGGTAATATTGAATTAATAATTAATAGTACTGATTTTGGTGGCTGTGGACCTCACTATGCAAATGGTCTTGCTAATATGGGAATAGGATGTACTTGCATAGGTGCGTTGGGTTATCCTGAAAAGAGTCCCGTTTTTGCTCTTAATGAAAATTGCAAAACAATAACTGTAAGTGAACCTGGTTATTCTTACGTATTTGAATTTGGTGATGGCAAAATAATAATGAGTGATATTGAAAAGATCAGTCGTCTTCGCTGGAGTGATTTGATTGAGCGTATAAGCATTGATGATATGGTTAATTATTTTGATAGTGCTGATATAATTACTCTTGTTAACTGGAGTTATCTGGTGCATTTTCATGAAATTTATGAAAAATTTCTTGAGATCATTATGCCAAAATTAGGCAAGAAGGACAGAAAAATTTATATAGATATAGCTGATTGCGCTAAGCGTCAGCCTGAAGAAATTAAAGCAGCACTTAAAATGTTTGGTCGCTATAGTGCATATGCACCTACTTATCTTGGACTTAATAAAAGTGAAGCTATGGTTATGCACTCTGTTTTGTCAGAAGGTGATTATGATGGTTCTTTATCTATAGCAAGAAAGATAAAAGAATTCTCAGGAATAGGCACTGTAATCATTCATCCTGTTGACAGTTCTGCTGCTGTTTTTGATGGCGGCGAAGTTGAAGTTCAGGGTATTTTGTGCGATAATCCTAAAAAAACCACAGGTGGTGGAGATAACTTTAATTCAGGTTTTTGTGCAGGACTTCTTGCTGAACTTGATATTAAGAGCTGTCTTGTTAGCGGTATGACTACATCTTATCTTTATGTTAAAAATGGTAAATGCAATTCGTTTGAAGATATTTGCGAAGCAATGAAAATGTATGACGATATTGATTGATTTTTTATGATATTGTTTCGGAGGAATAAAAGTGAACAAGTACAAAGAATTTGATAATTATTTAAAGGAATTTCCGAGCGCTGATGGTTATTTCGGAACCTATGGTGGCTCTTATCAGGCAGAAGAACTTATAGAAGCTTTTAAAGAAGCTGATGATGCTTATGAGGCCATATGCCATTCTGCTCAGTTCATAAATGAACTAAGAAGAATCAGAAAAGAATTTCAAGGCAGACCGACACCTGTTTATCATTGCGAAAGACTTTCAAGAATTTTCGGAAACTGTCAGATATACCTTAAAAGAGAGGATCTGAACCATACAGGTGCACATAAGCTTAACCATTGTATGGGTGAAGGTTTATTAGCTAAATTCATTGGAAAGAAAAAGTTAATTGCTGAGACGGGTGCAGGACAGCATGGTGTTGCAATTGCTACAGCAGCTGCATATTTTGGTATGGAATGCGATGTATATATGGGTGAGGTTGATATAGAAAAACAGCATCCAAATGTAATTCGTATGAAGATGCTTGGTGCAAATGTTATTCCTGTAACAAAAGGTCTTAAAACATTGAAAGAAGCATGCGATGCTGCTTTTGAAGCTTATTTAAGAGAATACAAGGATGCTATATATTGTATTGGTACAGCTGCAGGCCCACATCCGTTTCCTAAAATTGTAAGGGATTTTCAGGCAGTAATTGGTATTGAAGCAAGGGAACAGTTTTTAGAAATGACCGGAATTATGCCTGATGCAGTATGTGCTTGTGTCGGTGGTGGTTCCAATTCTTTAGGTATGTTTGTTCCTTTTCTTTCGGATCCTGTTGAAATTTACGGTGTTGAACCTTTAGGCAGAGGCTCGGGAGTAGGGGACCATGCTGCTACTATGGCATATGGCACAAAAGGTATTATTCATGGCTATTCAAGTTATGTTCTTCAGGATGAAAACGGCGAACCTCTTCCTGTATATTCTATTGCAAGTGGACTTGATTATCCAGGTGTTGGCCCTGAACATGCGCATCTTCGTGATTTAGGTCGTGTTCATTATGAAACTGTTTCTGATGAAGAGGCTATGGAAGCATTCTTCCTTCTGTCAAGGTATGAGGGTATAATACCTGCTATTGAAAGTGCACATGCTGTTGCATACGCATTACGTTATGCAAAAGAACACAAATCAGGCTCAATTCTCGTATCTCTGTCTGGCAGAGGTGATAAGGATATTGATTATGTATATGAAAAGTATGGTTGCGGAGAACAGTTTAAACTTGATTATGAGGTGTGATTGATGACAACGCTATTGTTAATTCGTCATGGTCAAAGTGTAGCTAATTTTGAACTAAAATTTGTTGGTCATAAGGATGCCGACTTAACTGAAACCGGATTGAACCAGGCACAAAGAACAGCTGAATTTTTGAAAACAAAATATGTTGTTGATAAAGTTTATGCCAGTGATTTAAAGCGTGCTTTTAAAACCGGCAAGGCGGTAGCAGATGTCTACAATGTTGATATTATTTCTGATACTAATCTTCGTGAGATTTATGCAGGAGACTGGGAAGGAAATAAATTTAATGACCTTGTAAATATGTTTGAACACGAATATAATGTTTGGCTTCAAGATATCGGAAATGCTCATCCAAACAATGGTGAAAGTGTAAAACAACTTGGTGAAAGAATTTATAGTGAACTTACACGAATTGCTGAACAAAATAACGATAAAACAATTGTTATAGCAACTCATGCAACACCTATTAGAGTTATGCAAAGCCTTGTTCAAACCAAAGGACTTGCTGATATGAAGAATATACCATGGGTTTCTAATGCTTCTGTAACAGAATTATTTTTCGATAATGGTTCATGGAGATTCGGATTAGTGAGTCAGGATGAACATTTATCTGATTACAAAACATATTTTTCGCCTGATGTAAAAGTGTGATGTTGTTTATAGTTTGAATTGTTATTATTAATTTTATAATTGCTTGTATGGAAAATACAGGCAATTATTTTTATTCATATTTTTGTTGATATGTTCATAAACTTTACCAAAAGAATTACTTGGAGGAGTTTTATGAGCGAATATAATATTTATCGGGATATTGCAGAACGTTCTGGTGGAGATGTTTATATTGGGGTAGTTGGTCCTGTCAGAACAGGTAAATCTACTTTTATAAAAAAATTTATGGAACAACTTGTTATTCCTAATATTACTGATAATTATAAAAGGGAAAGAACAATTGATGAACTACCACAAAGTGCTGCCGGAAAAACCGTGATGACTACAGAACCTAAATTCATTCCGGAACAAGGAGTTAATATAAATATAAACTCTAATGCAGGTTTGAATGTCAGAATGATAGATTGTGTAGGATATATAGTCGATGATGCTGTTGGATTTTTAGAAGAAGAACAACCACGTATGGTAAATACACCTTGGAGCGAAAAAGAAATTCCATTTACTGAAGCTGCTGAAATTGGAACGAGAAAGGTAATTGCTGAACATTCCAATATAGGTATTGTTGTTACAACCGATGGTACTGTTACTGATATTCCATCTGATAGTTATAAGGAAGCAGAGGAAAGAGTAATATTAGAGTTGAAAGAAATAGGTAAACCATTTATAGTTTTACTCAATAGTGCAAATCCTGAAAGTGCATTTGCACTTGAAAAGAAAAACAATCTTGAAAATAAATATAATGTTAAAGTTGTTTGCTGCAATTGTGAAACTCTAAGTGCTGAAGATGTAAATGAAATTATAGAGTCAGTACTGTATGAATTTCCTTTAAAAGAAATCAAAATACATCTTCCTGATTGGATGGATTCATTGGAAGATACTCATTGGGTGAATAAGAACGTAACTGAACTTATTATCAATACGTTGGAAAATATTAAAAAAATCAATGATGTAGAAAAAGCTTTCAGCGGTTTCAGATGTACTGAATGTATTGACAATTACAGTATAAATAAAATTGATCTTGGAACCGGTAGTGTAGATTTAAAACTTTCGTCTACCGATGATTTGTACTACAAAATTTTAGGTGAGCAATCAGGTTTTGAAATAAGTAACCAACAAGATTTGCTCGATTTGATAAAGAATCTTTCGTCAATTAAAATTCAATATGATAAGGTGTCATATGCACTTCAGGAAGTTGAGCAGAAAGGATATGGCATAGTAACACCTACTATTGAGCAACTTTCTATGCAAGAGCCTGAAATTGTAAAACAGGGAGGTAAATTCGGCGTACGTCTTAAAGCATCAGCACCGTCAATACATATGATAAAAGCAGATATAGAAACGGAAGTAAATCCAATAGTGGGGACTGAAAAGCAATCTGAGGATTTGGTTCACTATCTTCTTGAGGAATTTGAAAATGACCCATCTAAGCTTTGGGCATCAAATATTTTTGGTAAAACTTTAAGTGAACTTGTTAACGAAGGACTTAATAATAAACTTTACAGAATGTCGCCTGATGCACAAGGAAAGCTCCAGGAAACTTTACAGAAGATAGTAAATGAAGGTTCAGGTGGATTGATTTGCATAATTTTATAATTATCATATTATATAACAAAGAAAGACTCATGAATTTGAGTCTTTCTTTGTTCTGAATTTTAAAATAAAATAAAAAATACCTATCAGTGCAGTTATAATCCCAACTATTTGAGATACTCTGAACATACCGATATATAGACTGTCTGTACGTAATCCTTCAATTATAGCACGTCCAATACCATACCATATTAAGTATGAAAAAAAAGTATCTCCATTACTTTTTTTATGCTTATTTATGTAGAGCAAAATAAATAAACCTAGAATGTTCCATAAGCTTTCATATAGAAAAGTAGGGTGCACAGATATTATTTTTCCTGCTTCAACAATGTTCATACGCCAGGGAAGTTGTGTAACTTTACCATAAGCTTCAACATTAACAAAATTTCCCCAACGTCCTATAGCTTGTCCTGTTATTACACCTAATATTCCTAAATCAAAAATCTGCTTCCAATTAAGTTTTTTTATTTTGCAGTATAGTGTTGTTGATATTACTGCACCTATTATAGCACCATATATTGCTATTCCGCCATTCCAGACTGCAATAATTTCACTTGGGTTTTTTAAATAATATGAAAGATTAAAAATACAGTAATATAACCTTGCAAATATTATAGCTGTTGGCACACCATATATTAATATATCAAGTATTATGTCCGGTTTTATGTTTTCTTTTTTAGCGGAATGTAAAGAAACTAAAGCACCCATAATAAGTCCAAATCCGATGATTATACCATACCAGTAAACATTTTTTCCGAATATATTAAACGCAACAGGGGAGATGTTGAGTTCTAAACCCAGAATGGGAAATCCAACATATTTCATATATTGACGCACCTCCTGTTAAATTGGTTTAATAACAGATAAAACCGAAAAATCTTTTTTCAAGTTGTCTATAGCTGTATTTATATCTTCCATTGTTACAGTATCATAAATCTCGAGAGTATTATATATATCAAATTTGTTGAAATGAGCCTCCATAATAGCTCTTGAAATTTCTTCAATATTGTTGAATTGGGTTATATAAGAGCTTTTGGCAATATTTATTTGACGTTTAAATTCCTTTTCTGAGATACCTGACTTTTGGTATTTATTTATTGTTTTTATAACTTCGTCGTAAACTTTTTCAGGATTTTCACTTTCACCAGAAATTATACTGTGTGCGTAATGATTCTCTAAACAGTATTCAATATCAAAACTATCGTTTATATAACCTCTGGAATAAAGTTCATCATAAAAGTTACTGCTTCTTCCAAATAAGGTATCGAGGACAATTTTTCCAATGAGATTATTTTTGATAAATTGGTTACCTGCTGTGGGAGAGGTATTGTCTTTAAATCCTATGTTGAAAATTGGCATACTCACAGATAGTTTTTGTTCAGTATAGTTTTTTAATACGTTATGTGGTTCGTTTTCAAAAATGGTTTCAATGTTAATGCCATCTACAATATTATCTATTAAAACACTTACATATTCTGCCGTTTTTTCAGGATTTAAGTCGCCGCAGATACATAAAACAAGGTTTGATGCATTATAAAAATTATTATAGCATTCATAAAGAAGAGAGTGTGATATTTTTGATATACTTTCAATTGAGCCTGCTATATCTTTTCGCACAGGGCAACTACTGTACATAGCTTCGAGCATATTAAAATAAACGCGCCAACCAGGATTGTCGAGATACATATTAATCTCTTGTCCTATGATACCCTGCTCCTTTTGTACATTTTCTTCAGTAAAATACGGAGTTTGCATTAAATCAATAAGGATTTTGAGGTTCTCTTCAAATTTGTCAGTACAAGTGAAATAATATGCAGTATGTGTAAAAGATGTATATGCGTTTGCACTTGCACCTGTTGCAGCATATTTTGTAAATGCGTCTCCGTCTTCACTTTCAAAGAGTTTGTGTTCAAGGAAATGAGCAACTCCGTCCGGAATGGTTATTTTTTCTTTTGTTTTATTATTTATATAACAATTATTTACAGAACCAAAGTTAGTTGCGAAATAGGCACTTTTTTTGGTATAACCTTTTTTTGGAGAAATGTATATAGTGAGTCCACTTTTGTGAGTGTACTTATATATACATTCGTCAAGAAAATCACTTTTTAAAATTTCAAGCTTCATTAGTCTTCACGTCCTTTCAAAAAGAAAACGGTATCAGGTGATACTGTTAAAGCAGCCTTTATAATATCATCCTTTTGTACATCATTTATCCTTTCAACAAATTCATCAATTGTTAAGGGTTTTTTAATAAATGACTGAGATGAATAGAAATTTTCCATAGATATGGCGCTATCTTTAATGCTGTTATATGCATTTATAACTGACAATTTTGAATACTCAATATCTTTGTCAGTAAACAAACCGTTTTTTACATCGTCAAGTTGTTTGAATATTTCTTTTAATGCAATTTCATAATTGTCAAACTCAATACCTGAATTAACAAGAATTAAACCTTTATATGCATCATAAGAAGATCCGGCATAGTAGGCTAAAGATAATTTTTCACGCACATTGAGAAACAATTTTGAATGTACTGACCCTCCATACAGATTATTCATTATTACCATAGCATAATATAATGGCGAATAATTTGTAATTTCTGTTCTTAGTCCTATTGACAATTTACCTTGTGTAACGTCAGAACTTTCAGATATATAATTAATTTCTTTTCTATATTTACCAAAATCAGTGTTTGAATACAGAAATGTATTTTTTTCAAATTTATAATGTTCTTCTAAAAAACTTATACAGTAATTAATATCTACAGGTCCTGTAATGAAAATTTCCCAATGAGCATCGTGTATTAATTTTTTATAATAGTCAAATAATGTTTTTGATGTAACTTTTTCCAAATCCTCAACATAACCATTTGAAAAGATACCAAAAGTTTCAGAATTATACATTTCTTGTATTAATTTAAGTTTAGCATATTCTCTTTTATCATTAATTATGCTTTCGATATATTGTTTTAGATTTTCTTTTTCCCTGTTTACATAATTATCTGAAAAAGCACCGTTTGTTACCAAAGGATTTAGTAGCATTTCGCGGGAAAGATCAAGGATTTTTTCAAAAGGTTTAAGATCGGGTGCGTATTTATCGGCTATTGTGTTAAAATTAATAACAATGACTTGATAATTGCCACGTTTTTTTATCCCATATGAAATATTTGAACCATAAAGCTCGTCTAAATAAATGTTTAATTCTTTTGTTTCTGGAAACTTGTTACATCCTCGACGCAAAACAGCAGGGAGGAGTGCATTGAAAGTAACATCGGGTCTTTTTAAAGGTACAGTTATATTAACTGTGAAATTTGCATTTTTGAATTTTTCAGATTTTATATAGTGAACATTAATTCCATTATTTAATCTATATGTTTGTAAGTCTTTCATAAAATACCTCTTTATTTGGTTATTAGTATATTGACATTTTTTGTCAAAAAAATTATAATTATGTCGAATAGGAGTGATGTAAGTGTCTTACTTCAGAAGTGATTGGGACGAAATAGATAAGAAAAAGTTTCCTGAGACCTTAAAGAAATACAGATTAAATCAAGGTTATACTCAGGCTAAACTTGCTGAAAAAGTAGGAGTTTTGAATACTACTATCTCTAATTACGAAAAAGGTGTGTCTCTTCCTGATATGAAAACTCTTGTAAAAATAGCTAGAATACTCAGAGTAGATCCTGGAGAATTTTGTGTTGACTGGAGACCAAAGTCCTTTTATTCTTCTGATAGTTTTGAAGATGTTGTCCCGGTAATTGTTCAAGTTGAAAAGGATTTTTTGTCCAATGAACTGACCCAATGGTTTGCAACTCTTCCTGCTACATATGATAAATATGGATGCAGAGCAACACTTGTACCAAAGAAGTATTTACGTGATGATGAACAGGTACACTTTGTTATAGTTGATACGGTTTGCGACTATAACGATGGTGATGCTGTTGTTTGTAAAAATGATCAAGAAATGTTCTTTGGTATTTATTCTCATCTTGAGTCAGGAGAGGCTTTACTCAAGCCTATCAAATATTGGAATCCTGAAAATAATATGGGACTACTTCTTGAAAGAGTTGCTCCTGTTAAATTTGTAGGAAAAATTATTTCTTACATTTCTCAGGAACTTACTACCTGATCTCCAATTTTGTATACATCTCCGGCTCCGATGGTGATATAAACATCATTTGGAGCTGCATTATTTTTAATATATTCAATTATTTCATCAAAGCTTTGGATGTACATTGCATCAATATTATTTGCTTTTAACATATCAACAAGATATGTTGAATGTATTGAACCATCATCAATTTCCCGGGCAGCATATATATCTGTTACAATTACTTTATCTGAATTTTCAAATGCTTTTGAAAATTCAGTTAGTAATTTTTTAGTACGCGAGTATGTGTGTGGTTGAAATATTGCAACTATATTGTTATGTGGAATATTTTGCACAGTTTCAAGTGTGGCTTTAATTTCTGTGGGGTGATGAGCGTAATCATCTATAATCACAGCATTTTTAAATTCACCTTTATATTCAAATCTTCTGTCTGCACCATGAAATTTTTTTAAACCTGATACTATAGCTTCTTTTGGGCATCCTTGTTCTATAGAAATAGCTGCTGCAGCTAAGCTGTTTGATATATTGTGTTTTCCGGGAACGTTTAATTCTATTCTGATTAACTTTTCGCCATGGTAATACAAATCGTATGCAGCACAACCCTTTTTATTAAATATAATGTTATCGGGATAATAATCAAACTCTTTGTTAAAGCCATATTTAATAATTTTTGCTTTAGTTTCATCAATTGCATTTAGTGTGTTTTTGTCATCTGCATTTACAACTAATATACCATTTTTGTCTAAAAGATTAGAAAATTTTCTGAAGGCAGATATAATATGGTCTAAGTTTTTATAGTAATCAAGATGATCCTCATCAATATTTAAAATAACAGCTTTTGTGGGGAAGAATTTCAAAAAGCTTTCTACATATTCACATGCTTCAGCAACCATAACATCATTTTTACCGATTTTGTAGTTTCCGTTTAATTCCTTTACCTCTGCTCCGATTAATGCTGTTGGTTCAATGTTAGCATCAATCATAATAAGTGAAATCATTGATGAAGTGGTAGTCTTTCCGTGAGTTCCCGTGATACAGCAAACATCACTATAACTTTTCATCATTTCTCCAAGCAATTCACAACGTTCAACAACTTGCGCATTTGATGATAACGCAGCTTTATATTCAGGATTATCGTGATTGATAGCAGCAGTATAAACAATTAAATCGGGTGATTTTATATTTTCAGCCGTCTGAGTGTTATACACAGTAATTCCTTTAGATTTAAGTTTATCCGTAAGTGATGTTTCTTTAATATCACTTCCTGAAATCAGGTAGCCATTTTCACTAAGTATTATTGCCAGCGAAGACATACTGATACCACCTATACCGATGAAATGTATTTTTGAATTGTTTTTAAGATCAAAAATTTTCATAGAAACCTCCATGACGACTTTATAAAATTTGAAATAAAACACAGGAAGTGTTCCTGTGTTTTATTATTAATAAGCTTTACCCCAATAAACCATTTTGCTTGCAGGTTTTGAACAACATACACATTTATCAGAGATTTTTTCCTGTTCAAAAGGAATACATCTTGAAGAAGCTCCGGTTAGTTCTTTGATTTTAAGTTCACAAGCTTCATCACCACACCACATTGCTTTAATAAATCCTGGAGTTTCTTCTAACTGTTTTGCAAATGAATCCATATCTGTAGCTGAAAAAGTTCTTTCTTCAACATGTTTTTTGGCAGCTTCAAACATATCCTTTTGTATTTTATGAAGCAGTTTAGGAACTTTTGTTTCTATTTCATCAAGACTTAATGTATATTTTTCGCCAGTATCTCTTCTTACTAAAATAGCTTGATTGTTTTCTATATCCTTAGGTCCGATTTCAAGTCTTAACGGAATACCTCTCATCTCTTGTTCGCTGAATTTAAATCCTGGACTCTTGTCTGAATCATCAATCTTCACACGAACTTCTGATGCTAATTTTGAATATATTTCATTAGCTTTCTCAAGTACACCTTGCTTGTGCTGAGCGATAGGAATAATCATCAATTGTACAGGAGCAACCGCGGGAGGCAGAACAAGACCGTTATCATCACCATGAACCATAATGATTGCACCAATAAGTCTTGTAGTTACACCCCAGGATGTCTGATACACATACTTAAGTTTATTATCTTTATCTGTGAACTGAATATCAAAAGCTTTGGCGAATCCATCACCAAAATTATGAGAAGTACCTGCCTGAAGAGCAATACCACTGTGCATAAGACTTTCAATAGTGAAAGTACATTCGGCACCTGCGAATTTTTCTTTATCAGTTTTTTGTCCTTTAATAACGGGCATAGCAAGTATGTTTTCACAGAACCAGGCGTACACATTAAGCATTCTTATAGTTTCATCCATAGCTTCTTCAGCAGTAGCGTGAGCCGTATGACCCTCTTGCCATAAAAATTCACAAGAACGTAAAAATGGTCTCGTTGTTTTTTCCCATCTTATAACAGAACACCACTGGTTGTAAAGTTTTGGTAAATCCCTGTATGATTGTATAATGTCTTTATAATGATCACAAAATAATGTTTCAGATGTAGGACGCACACAGAGTCTTTCCTGTAATTTTTCTGTTCCACCATGGGTAACCCATGCAACTTCAGGAGCAAAGCCTTCAACATGATCTTTTTCTTTTTGTAGTAAGCTCTCAGGAATAAACATAGGCATATACACATTTTCATGTCCTAATTCTTTAAACTTAGCATCGAGAGTTTTTTGTATATTTTCCCATATAGCATAACCATATGGTCTGATAATCATACATCCTTTTATATGTGAGTAATTAACTAAATCAGCTTTTTTTACAATATCTGTATACCATTTAGCAAAATCCACATCCATAGGTGTAATGTCTTCAACGAATTTTTTCTGTTCCTGTGCCATTTTAAATTTCCTTTCTTTTTATCAAACATACAGCATGAGCTTCAATACCTTCTCCGGTACCACAATATCCCATACCTTCTGTCGTTGTAGCTTTAATATTAACATTATCTGTATCAGTACCTATACATTCAGCTATGCATTCTTGCATTTGTTCAATGTAAGGTAGTAGTTTTGGTTTTTGTGCTATAATTGTTGCATCGATATTAACCACCTCATATGGTCTGATAATATCAATGCATTTTTTCAAGAGTATAAGACTGGAAATGTCTTTATATTCAGGATTAGTGTCGCTGAAATGATATCCAATATCTCTTTTTGACGCTGCACCTAAAATACTGTCGCAAATTGCATGAACAAGTACATCTGCATCAGAATGGCCGTCAAGACCAAACTCATACGGTATGTATGTTCCACCTAATATCAATTTTCTGTTATGAGTTAGTCTGTGAAAATCTATACCATGTCCTATTCTCAAATTAATCCTCCTCATCAGTCAAGAAAGAAGAAATCAACAAATAGTCACTTTGATTAGTCAATTTTATATTCGTTGATTTACCTTCGACAGCAACTACTTTATAACCACACAACTCTGCCAATGTGCTTTCGTCTGTAGCTTCAAAATTCATTTCACTTGATTTTTTCAGAACATCAAGTAAAATCTCTTTTTTGAATGTTTGTGGTGTTCGTACCAAAAATAGTTTATCTCTGTCATATGTGCCGGAAAAGAAAGAGTTGTCAATGCCTTTAACAGTATCGGTCGGATATACACCTGAGCATGCAATACCGTGTTCAATAGCTCCTTGAATAGTGTCATTAATTTCCTGATTTGTAATCAATGGTCTTGCTGCATCATGAATAACAATTATTTCAGTATCTTCCGGTGTGGCAGAGATTCCGTTATTTACACTTATTTGCCTGGTAGCACCGCCCTTAACAATTTTTGTAACTTTTTGGTAATTAAAATCTTCAACGATTTCTTTTATCATTTCAACTTCATTTTCATTAGCAACTATTATGATTTCAGAAATACTGTCGCAATCTTCAAAAGCATCTAAAGTATAAGCAATTACCGGCTTGTCGCATATTGATAAAAACAATTTATTGAATCCAACATTCATTCTTGTTCCGCTTCCGGCAGCAGGGATAACTGCTACAGTTTTCGGAATATTACACTTATCAAAAATTCCGCGAATTACTATTCCCATAAATACCTCTTATTTTAAATTCATAACAAATATAAGCTATTTAAATATATTACCACAATTTTAATGAAATGTCAAAAAATTTATTTGAATATATTAATTGCTTCTTGAATATTTCTTACTCCGATTATTCCTGTTTTATTTTTAATGTCTTTATAGTTGGAATAGGGGATTATTATTCGGTTGAAACCTAATTTTTTCGCTTCTTTGACGCGTAATTCACATAAAGGAATATTTCTAATTTCTCCTGTTAAGCTGATTTCTCCTAATGCAATTGTTTCAGAACTAATAATAAAATCTTTTAATGTTGAATATACGGCAAGTAAAACAGCCAGATCTGACGCCGGTTCTGTTAGTTTCATTCCTCCCACGATATTCAAATATGTATCGTAGGTTGACAGATTTAATCGTGTGTTTTTTTCAAGAACTGCAAGTAATAGTGATACTCTGTTGTAGTCGAGCCCTGAAGTTGTCCTTCTTGGTGAAGGGAAAAATGTAGGTGTAACCAAAGCTTCAATTTCTGATATCAAAGGGCGCGTTCCTTCCATTGTACATGTAATGCAAGTGCCTGGACTTTGAGTTTTTTCTTTATCAAGTAAATACATTGCAGGATTGGTTATGCTTTTCAATCCATCATCATTCATTTCAAAAAGACCAACTTCATTTGTTGAACCAAATCTATTTTTAACTGCTCTTAATATTCTAAATGAGTTATATCTGTCTCCCTCAAAGTATAAAACGCAATCAACCATGTGTTCAAGTATTCTTGGGCCTGCGATAGATCCTTCTTTAGTAACATGACCTACAATAAAAACTGTAATACCAAGCTTTTTGGCACATGTCATTATTTCCATGGTACACTCTTTTATTTGTGAGATACTACCGGGTGCAGTGGATACTTTAGATGAGCACATTGTGTGTATTGAATCAATGATAACAACGGATGGAATATCTTTTTCCATTGAAGAAAGCGTATTATCAAGATTTGTGTTGCATAAAATTTTAAGGGAATTGTTCGAAACCTTAAGCCTTGTAGCACGCATTTTTATTTGAGTATAAGATTCTTCACCTGATACATAAAGGATTTTATCATTTATATGATTACATATTTGCATCAGTATTGTGGACTTTCCTATTCCTGGTTCACCACCTACTAAAATTAACGAACCTTTTACTATGCCGCCACCTAATACCCGATCTAATTCTGAGATTTCACTAAAAAAACGACTTTCACTATTCGTTTCAATTTCATTTAGTAATACAGGCTTTTCAGTTACGACTTTTATATCTTTTTGCATTGTAGGTAACTGAGCAACTTCTTCTTCAAGAGTGTTCCATTCATTACATTCAGGACATTTACCCGACCACTTAACTGATGTATGTCCACAGTTTGTGCATACAAAGAGGCTTTTACTTTTCATTAATATCACCTGTGTATATTTATAATTTACTATATATACTTTACACGAAAATGTTTCCTTTGTCCACATTTTTTATGAAAATTATTTAAAATACTTGATTTTTTTAGAAATCTGTTGTATTATATGAAAGATGAGATTGAGAGGTGTAGAAATGGAAAATTTTTTGTATGTATTCAGCATGATATTACAGATTGTGAT